>CASFRN010000087.1 GCA_949296855.1 uncultured Bacteroides sp.
CCGTTGTCTTGTTATCGCGCCGGCTACAGAACCGCAAAGTAAAGATGCCTGGTAACGAGTGTGTTAGCTTTCCGTATTTAAGGTTTGATAACATCCGGTACGAAAATGTGCCGGTTTTGTAGCCCGGAAGTTGAACTGAAAAGTGGGATAAAAATCTGTTTAGAAGTCTGTTTTTTGTCTTGATAATTTGAATGAATTTAAGATTTAGCTTTATTTAACCTTAAGGAATTTCACTTGTTTTTGGTTTAGAAAAAGCGGATTTGTCTTTATCTTTGTATCTACGTTATATTGATGAATACTATGTTACATTTTGAAAGTGATTATTTGGAAGGTGCACATCCGTTTGTTTTGGAACGATTGACGCAGACTAATTGGGATCAAACGCCAGGATATGGAACCGATGTGTATTGTGAAGCGGCACGCGAGAAAATACGTCGTGCGTGTAATGTTTCTGATGCGGAAGTGCATTTTATGGTAGGCGGTACTCAAGCCAATGCTACGATGATTACGGCGATGCTTCGTCCGTATGAAGGGGTGATAGCGGCCGGAAGCGGCCATATCAATCAACATGAAGCGGGCGCTGTAGAGGCTGGCGGACATAAGGTGCTGGCTTTGCCTCATGTCGATGGTAAACTTGTCGCGGCAGATGTAGACCGCTATGTTACGGACTTCTATGCTAATCCGAGTTGGCGTGCAATGGTGGCACCGGGTATGGTGTATGTGTCGCACCCTACAGAGTATGGTACATTGTATACTTTTGCGGAATTGGCTGCTTTATCGGCTGTATGTCGTAAACATCGCTTGCCTTTGTATTTAGATGGAGCAAGGTTAGGGTATGCACTTGTGGCGGATGGAACGGATGTTACACTGGAAGCCATCGCTTCGCTTTGTGATGTATTTTATATAGGAGGTACGAAGGTAGGTGCCTTGTTTGGCGAAGCGTTAGTCCTCCCTTGTCCGGGGTTGGTGAAGCAATTGGATACGATTATTAAGCAACGGGGTGTCTTATTGGCTAAAGGACGCTTGCTTGGAATCCAGTTTGATGCCCTCTTTACCGAAGGGCTTTATGAGCGTATCGCCCGGCATGCGATTGATTTGGCGGGAAGGATTGTGGAGGCTTTGAAAGGGAAAGGATATCGCTTCTTTGTGACTCCTCAAACCAATCAGTTGTTTGTCGTGATGGAGAACGAACAATGGAAACGTATTTCGGCTGAGGTAGGTATGGAAGTTTGGGAATATCCGGACGAACATCATACCGTAGTGCGGATTGCTACCAGTTGGGCAACCCAGGAAGAAAATGTAGATGCGCTGATTGAAACGCTTTGAAAATGAAGAATGAGGAATGAAGAATTAACACACATCCACTCATTCTTCATTCTTCATTTACTTGTACCATGCTGCATACATCAAGTATCCGTTTGCGATTTTCTGGTTTAGCTCTTTGCTTTGTGCAGGGTCTACTTTTTTAATGAACTTTGCCGGAACTCCTCCCCAAAGGGTGTGTGGCTCGATGACGGTATTGGAGAGAACAAGCGCGCCTGCAGCTACGATGGATCCTTCGCCTACAACAGCATGGTCGAGCAGGGTGGCACCCATGCCAATAAGGGCATTATTGTGTACGCATGCGCCATGCAGAGTGACGTTATGTCCGATTGAAACGTCATCGCCGATTTCTACGGTCGATTTTTCATAAAGAGTGTGCAGGACACTTCCGTCCTGAATGTTTACTCGGTTCCCGATGCGGATGGAGTTGACGTCTCCTCTTAATACGGTGTTGAACCAAATGCTGCAATCATTTCCCATTACGACATCGCCAATGATGGTTGCATTGTCGGCAAGAAAGCAATTTTCTCCTATGTGAGGTGTAAATCCTCTTACTGGTTTGATTAAAGCCATTTCGTTAGTTGATATGAATATTTAATAGTGGTTGGAGTATTTTTTGCCACGGAGAACACTGCGTATCACAAAGTTTTTCGGGCTTTTAAAATCTTTTCCTGTGTTTCTTTGTGTGCTCTGTAGTGGCGGTTAAATTTCAGCGGTCGCTTTTGCCAGCCATGCTTTTTCTCTTTCATTGAGCAAGGGGCTTAACTGGGCATAGACGTATGCGTGATAGTTATTTAACCATTGTTTCTCGCTGGGTGTCAACATTTCTGTGCAGATAGGGTTTTTATCTATCGGGCAGAGTGTCAAAGGTTCGAATTTATAGAATTTGCCGAATTCGGTGACCTGACTTTCAATGATGAGCATCGTGTTTTCGGTACGTACACCGTAGCGCCCAGCTTTATAGATTCCTGGTTCGTTGGTCAGGATCATGCCTGGTTGCAGTAGGGCAGGCATATGGTTCATGCGGATTTGATGAGGCCCTTCGTGTACGTTGAGAAAGTGTCCCACACCGTGTCCGGTTCCGTGTCCGTAGTTGATTCCCGCTTTCCACATATATTGGCGGGCAAGTACGTCGAGTTGTGTGCCGCAAGTGCCTTGAGGAAATTCGGCTTGTGACAAGGCGATGAATCCTTTTAGTACTAAAGTATAGTCGATGCATTGGGCTTCAGACACCGGGCCGAGTGCGATAGTACGGGTGATGTCTGTAGTGCCGTCGGTGTATTGTGCGCCGCTGTCTAAGAGCAACAACCCTTCAGGTTTCAGGGTGGATGCCGTTTCGGGCGTGGCTTCGTAGTGTACGATGGCGCCATGTTCTTGATAGCCGGCTATGGTATCGAAACTGATGCCGTGAAACAGCGCTTGCTGGGCGCGCAGTTCGTATAGCTTTTGGTCGATGCTTATTTCGGTTTCTTGTCCGCATTGTACGGTTTGTTCCAGCCATATTAAGAAACGTACCATTGCCACCCCGTCGCGTTTCATGGCCTGGCGGAATCCTTCTATTTCGGTTTCGTTCTTGATGGCTTTCAGCAGGCAGGCGGGGGAAGGACGGTTGATAATGGATGCGCCCGATTGTGTAGCCGCAAGGTAGAGTGTCAGATTGGTTTCGGAAGAAATCTGGATGCTTTTGCCGGGAAAATGCCGGAGGTCTGCTTCGATTTGCGCATAATCGTGCGTGCCGATTCCGTTGTCGTTTAGATAAGCGGTTAATGTAGGGGTAAGTTTCTCCTTTATTATATATAGGGTAGCGTTTTCTTGCGTGATGAGCAAGTAACTGATGAAAACCGGATTGCAATGTATATCGTTGCCTCTTAAGTTCAACGTCCATGCTATTTCGTCAAGCGCTGAAATCAGGATGCCGTCAGCTTGGTTTTTGGAAAGCTGGTTGCGTATGATATTTAGTTTCTCGGATGCAGGAAGTCCGGTGTATGTTAACGGAAGAATGAAAGGGGCGTTTAAAGGGAGTGCGGGACGGTCTTCCCATATTAATTGGAAAGGGTCGTCGGATGTTGTCAGTTCAATTCCATACGCTGCAAGGGCATTCTGTAAAGATTTGGCCTCGCTATATGTGTTGACCCATCCGTCAATGCCTACTTTGTCTTGTGGCTTTAGTTCGCTACCCAACCATTCAGGGATAGAAGGTGTCCCTTCAAGCCGGTCTTTGAACAAAGCGATGCCGGTGTCTTTTAGTTGGGCCTCGGCTTGAAGAAAATAGCGAGAGTCGGTCCAAAGCCCGCCTCTATCTAATGTGATGACCGCCGTGCCTGCTGACCCGGTAAATCCTGATATCCATTTGCGTGCTTCCCAATGGGCCGGTACATATTCACCCGAATGTGGGTCTGTGCTTGGAATGATGAATGCAGACAGCCCTCTTTTTTTCATGAAGGCGCGTAAAGACGCAATGCGTCCGGTTATTTCTGTGCTCATATTTCATATAGTTTTAAGTTGTTATGCGAAGCAAAGTTAGCATTTCCGGCGGATATGCAATAAAAATGTGGTGGAAAGTTTTGTGAATAAAGAAAGTATGTGTAATTTTGCGCCGCGAATGAACTACGTAATATTATTTGATAACATTATAATCTTAATTAAAAAAACATGATTGTAGTACCAGTAAAAGAAGGCGAGAACATTGAAAAAGCGCTGAAGAAATTTAAAAGAAAATTTGAGAAAACAGGTGTTGTAAAAGAATTGAGACGCAGACAGCAGTACGACAAACCGTCTGTATTGAAGCGGTTGAAGATGGAACGTGCCATCTACGTTCAAAAAATGCGCCAAACAGAAGAATAATTCCGCAAATTCTTTGAATAATTGAATTCTTTTTCATAAATTCGTTGCTGAGAAATAAAAGGCGATATTTTTATGTTGAAAGAATCTTTCTTGAGGTATCTTCAATATGAAAAGAACTATTCCGGGAAAACAATAATAGCTTACGGGACGGATCTTTCTATGTTTGAAGCATATTTTAAAACGGTAGACGAGACATTGGATTTTGCGACGGTTGATGCGGATGTCATTCGTGGATGGATGCTTTCGTTGATGGATGAAGGTCATGCTTCTTCGTCGGTAAATCGGAAATTGAGTTCACTGCGTTCTTTTTATCGCTATCTGCTTCGGGAAAAAGTGGTTTCTGCAGACCCTGCCTGCAAGGTGCAAGGCCCTAAGAGGAAGAAGCCGCTTCCGGTATTCGTAAGAGAGGCGGATATGGACCGGCTGTTGGATGGAGAATCGGGTAACGATTTTGAAAGCGTCCGTAATAGGGCGGTTATTGCGACCTTTTATGAAACAGGCATCCGGAGGGCGGAGTTGATAGGGTTGAAGGACGGAGATGTGGATTTGTCCGTTTGTCAGATAAAAGTAACAGGAAAGAGGAATAAGCAGCGCATCATTCCTTTTGGGGATGACTTGAAGGAAATGTTGCGGGCTTATCTTTCGGCGAGGGATAGATGCTGCCCTGGAGGATGCGAGGCATTTTTTGTCCGGAAGGACGGAAGGCTGATGTATCCAACGATGGTTTATTTATTGGTAAAACGGAATTTGTCGAAAGTTGTTACGTTGAAAAAGAGAAGCCCGCACGTGCTGAGGCATTCGTTTGCGACGACAATGCTGAACCATAAGGCTGAGTTGGAATCGATAAAGGAAATGCTGGGGCATGAAAGTTTGGCTACAACTGAAATTTATACACATACGACTTTCGAAGAGTTAAAAAAAGTTTATGAACAAGCTCATCCAAGAGCGTAAAAAAGGAGGTTTTTATGGAAGTAAGAATTCAATCCATTCATTTCGACGCGTCAGAGAGACTGGAAGCTTTCATTCAGAAGAAAGCGGAGAAGTTAGAGAGGTTTTGCGATAATATAAAGAAAGTAGAGGTGTCATTAAAGGTAGTAAAACCGGAAACGGCGATGAATAAAGAAGCCGGAGTGCGCGTGTTAGCGTTAAATACAGAGTTTTACGCTGAAAAAGTTTGTGATACATTTGAAGAATCTATAGATGTATGCATGGATGCATTGTCTAAACAGTTGCTGAAAGCGAAAGAAAAATTGCAAGGCAAATAAAAAAAATCACGGTAAAAGTTTTGTGATTCAAAAAATATATCTAACTTTGCAGCCGCTAAGCCACGATAGCGGTATTCGGGTGGCTGCAAAGTTTGAATCTTGCCTCTTTAGCTCAGTTGGCCAGAGCACGTGATTTGTAATCTCGGGGTCGTTGGTTCGAATCCGACAAGAGGCTCAGAAGAAAGAAAAGTTGGGCAAATACCAGAGTGGCCAAATGGGGCAGACTGTAAATCTGCTGGCTTACGCCTTCGGTGGTTCGAATCCATCTTTGCCCACTGGCTTTATGCGGAAGTAGCTCAGTCGATAGAGCATTAGCCTTCCAAGCTGAGGGTCGCGGGTTTGAGTCCCGTCTTCCGCTCTCTTTTCTTCTTTTGCTGTTATAGCTCAGCGGTAGAGCACTTCCTTGGTAAGGAAGAGGTCCCGGGTTCAAGTCCCGGTAACAGCTCGTGAATGTGTAAAAGCTGATTATTAATCAAATAAATAAAATAAA
>CASFRN010000088.1 GCA_949296855.1 uncultured Bacteroides sp.
GAACACCTGTGGTATAGCTTACGCCCTGCATACCGGTTTCTTTATAAGCTTCCTGATGCGAGCAGTTGTTATATACATAATAAGTACGTTCCTTGCCGTCCTTGATACCCCGGATGCGGCATCCGATAGAGGTCTCGCCTTCGTAATTCTCGCCCAAGTCTTGCGGGTTGGGCAACACGGCTTTCAAAAACTGGAGCGGCACGATTTCCATGCCATTATAATTAATAGGCTCGATGCTTGCCATACCGATGTCTTGGATTACGCGCAAGTGAGTCAGGTATTCCTGTCCGAAGGTCATCCAGAAACGGGCACGCTTGATAGTGGGGAAATTCTTCACCAGCGATTCCAGTTCCTCATGATAGAGCAAATACGAATCACGCGGGCCGATATTCGGATAAGTCAAGTCTTTATGGAACTCCAGCGGCTTGGTGGTAATCCATTTCCCGTCCTCGTAATAACGTCCGTTTTGGGTAATCTCGCGGATGTTGATTTCAGGATTGAAATTCGTGGCAAATGCTTTATGGTGGTTTCCTGCGTTGCAATCTACAATATCCAAGTACTGGATTTCATCGAAATGATGCTTAGCCGCATACGCCGTATATACTCCGCTTACCCCCGGGTCGAAACCGCATCCCAAGATAGCGGTCAGACCGGCATCCTCGAAACGTTTCTTGTAAGCCCATTGCCAGCTATATTCAAAGTGAGCCACGTCTTTCGGCTCATAATTCGCCGTGTCAAGGTAGTTCACTCCCGACTTCAAACAAGCTTCCATGATGGTCAAGTCCTGATATGGAAGCGCCACATTTATAACGATTTCGGGTTTAAACCCGTTGAATAAAGCCACCAGTTCGTCTACATTATCTGCATCTACCTGAGCGGTCTTGATGTTAGGATTGCCGATTGCTTTCACGATGGCATCGCATTTCGACTGGGTACGGCTGGCAATCATCACTTCGGTGAATACTTCGGGATGTTGAGCCACTTTGTGTGCAACCACGGTACCTACACCGCCTGCACCGATAATCAATACTTTACTCATTTCTTATTTTTCAGATTTAATGCCCGGTAAACGCTACCGTTCACAACGCAAAGATATAAATTTTTCTGAAACATCATGCAGTATTTCGATTATATCCGTATTTTTGTATTTGGAAACACTTTTAAAACAAAGCAGACTTATGAAGAAAACATTTTTGAAAGCCGCCGTCCTCCTTTGCGCAGGCATTGGCATGACGGCATGTGGAAGCGGCAAACAAGCCGTACAAGCTATTGACTTGACAGGTGAATGGAACATCGTAACGGTGAACGGAGATACTATCGAAGCCGAAAACACACCTTATTTAGGATTGGATATGACGGAAAAGCGATTATACGGCAATGCCGGATGCAACCGCATGATGGGTACATTCGAAGCAGACTCGCTTCAGCCGGGCAAAATCAAATTCGGACAAATCGGCACTACCCGAATGATGTGTCCCGATATGGATACCGAAAGCAAAGTATTGCAAGCGTTGAATAGCGTACAAGGATATGCCGAAACCGCGCAAGGAATAGCCTTGACAGATGCCGAAGGCAATGCGGTGCTGACTCTGGAAAAACGGGAGACACCCGCCTTTACGCTTAACGACTTGAGCGGAGAATGGATAATCAGTGCCATCAACGGCGCACAAGTGGGCGATATGGAAAACACACCTTTCCTTGCTTTCGACATCGACCAAATGCGGGTGCATGGCAATGCGGGATGCAACATCATCAACGGAGGATTCTCGCAAGAAGAAGGCAAAGAAAACTCCTTGAAGTTCTCGCAAATGATTTCCACCATGATGGCATGTCCCGACATGGATACTGAGCGTCGGATTCTTGACGCGCTGAGTAAGGTAGCCGGCTTCAGCCTGAACGAAGACCAAACGGTATCTTTGGCCGACAGCACCGGTACGGCGGCTTTGACCTTGGTAAAGAATACGGGCGAGCCATTTACGAAATAATATAACTCTCCCTTATATAAGGCTGTTTCGAAACAGGAGCTTACTTTCATTTGAGACAGCCTCTTTTTTGAGGGGACCAATCTGGGAATCCGATTGCATATACTTGACTCTGCGGTACGATTAATAATCATTTACGTGTACGATTACTAATCGTACCGCTCATGCAGATATATTTGATTACACAACATTATATCTGATTTTTCAGAGTAATCTATTTTCTACATTCATCTGATTCGTTTAACTGAGAAAATCTGTGTAATCTGTGGTGAAACTCCTTTTACTTCATCTGTTCAAACCGATAGGCGAACGAAAACAGCACATATCCGCGTAATTGCTCTTCGTACCGCTCGCTGAATGCCGTGGCACTGGCATAACGCGTAAAGCTCTTGCGCTGGCTCAGGATGTCCGCCCAATAAACCGACAATTCCCCCCGCTTTTCTTTCAGGAACTTCCACGAGACTTTCAGGTTCCACAACACTTCATTGTTATCTGCCCCTCCCATGCCCGTACCGTTCCGATACGTATAGTTTGCATCCGAACTTACGACAAAACGCAAAGGCAAATTGACCGAACTCTCTATACCGCATGTATAATTCCGCGTGTATGTATTCCGTCCCTGCAAAGAGTTCTTCGATTGATAAAAGTTCCATCCTCCGGTCAGGTCAATGTTTCCCCATGCCGGAAGATAAGCCAACCGGATATTGCTATTAAGCGATACGGTACCCGTCACACTCCGGCTATTCACGTTCCGCGAAGCGTCTTCATTAATCAGGCTCACATTCCGGTTATAGCCTCCCGAAGCCCTCAGCATGAAATGGAATTGTTTGACACGCTTGTCGTATGCCCCATTCCCCATTATCCCCCAATTGCCGTTTATGTTAACCGGCATCGTCTCCCGTCCGCCCGTCTCCTTATTGTATAAGGTGGCACGAGTGACCGAATTGAATGTCTGATTCCACGAAAGCGAGGTCGAAATACCCTTTTGGAAATTGCTGAACGTAGCGTACACCGAATGCCGGTACGAAGGACGCAAGTGCGGATTGCTTCGGCGGATATAAAGGGGCGAACTATAATCGGTAGGAGCTACCATATCTTCCAGCCGGGGCTGGGAGGTATTTCCGCTATAACTCAACACTAAAAAACTCCCCTCTTTCTGATACGAAAGGCTCAATTGCGAATGCCATTCCACAGAACGTGCCACGGTATCGGCACAATGCTCTCCGGTAGATTGCTCGATGGAACGCCGTTGGGGATTCATGCCTAAACTTGCCACCACACCCCAAGCATCATCGGTGTAATTATACCGGAGCGAAAGATTATGCCTCAATGTCCGGCTATGGCTACGTGTATGCAAACTATCTACTTCGCCCGTCTCATAGCCTTCGGGCAATGTGCCTAAAAGGGGGTGCTCTCCCTCAAAAGGCGATAAATCGAATGTCGCACCGTCTAACTTTTCGTATTCCCTTTCCAATCCGTATGAAAGCTGGATACGGTTTTTCTTGTTAAAGGCGTGTGTATAGGCAATGTGTGCTTCATCGTTCATCGAGCTTTGTGGCGTATGCCGGTATTGGTTCTGATAATAAGCCGAGTCGCCTCCCCACGCATCTTGCAACTGATAATAATCAATGGAAGCAAGCGTGTAATCGTGTTGCGTCCCCTTGCGGTACGTATGATTGAGGTCGAAGCTCAAGAAATCGTCCTTTTTCCCCATCTTCTGCACGACCTCCAAGCGCAAATCGTAATCGGTATTTGTGTTTTGAGAGGAAGATTGCTGGCGGTTATCGTTTATCCATGTAGCCTTATCTATCTCCTCGATATGAGTAAAGGGAGCTTTCGTGTCCGCTTCGGGCCGGGCATTGAACGTAGCGGTACGGCTCTCGCTTTGGCTTCGGTTATCGGCATAACTCCCTCTGGCGGAGAAGGTGAGCGAAGTCCGCTTGGTGATTTCCCAATTCAAATTCACATACCCGTTTACGTTCCGGCTCTTCCCCAGCTGGCTGCTTTCCGCCAAGGCATATTGGTTCCCGTCGCTCAGGTATTGTTCGTTATACGTGCCCGACTGGCTTCCGTTGCGGTTATACATATAATTCACATTGCCAGACAAATCCAATCCTTCTTTTACTTTCTTCGAGGCACTAAGATTTACCGAATTCAAGATGTTGTCTTCATCGGCAGATGTGAAATTACGGTTGGTCGAACGTGCATTCACCATAAAGTTATCTCCGCTTTCTTTAAAACGCATCACCCTCCCGTTCAGGTCACGCCGTTTGTGAGTGCCATATCCGGCTTCGGCATTCGCCAATAAACTTCCTTCAAATTCCCGTTTGGTTTTCAAGTCGAGCACATAGTTCTTTTCGTTCGACTTCATGCCGGTTTTCTTTTCTTGCTCTGTCGGTTTGTCATACACCTTCAATTGGCTGATGAATCTCACCGGCAGGTTTTCCAATACCACCTCTTTGTTTCCTTTAAAGAAATCTTTTCCGTTCACCGTAATCTCTTGAATCGGATAGCCGTTAAACTTCATTTCCAAGGTTTTCGGGTCATACGAAAGTCCGGGAATACGTCTCACCAACGCCTCCAAATAAGAGCCTTCGGGTGTAGGATAAGCATTCACATTATAAATAGTGGTATCTCCCTTTTGCTCGATTGCTTTCAGAGGAGCCGTGACCACCACTTCCGAGAGCCGGAGCGCATCATCACGCATCCGGAGTGTTCCTAAATTTAAAGTATCTGAATCTGCCTTCAATTCCATCGTCAAGGGCACACATCCCGTAAACGAGGCTTTCAATACATATTCCGCCCGTGGTTTCCGCTGGAAGGCAAGGCTGAATTTTCCGTCTTTATCAGAAGATGTACCTTTTACCAATAACGAATCGGGCAAACCCAACACCGCTACATTGGCATACGATAAAACTTCTTCTTTTTCCTGTTCATCGGAAAGCACAAGACGTCCCGTCACAACTTGATGTTGTGCACGCCCTTCCGCCAAGCCGAATGCCCATAAGACTCCTATTAATATAATAAGGTATAGTTTTCTCATCTTTTGCCAATAGGTAGGCAAAAATACAGAAAAGGTAGAAATCCCAACATTAATAAACCCTAATTCGACTCTTATACCTGCAATATTTACCGAATCTGTACTGTATCACACCCAAAGCCTGTCAGCACTTTATGTCATATTGTCAGTATTTACCGAAGCAAAAGACCTCAAGACCGCATGGCACGGCATTTGTTTATCTATAAGCGTGATGCTTCGGCATTACGGAATTAACTTAATCAGTAAACAAATAAAAATAGATACAATTATGGGAAAGATTATTGGTATTGACTTAGGAACTACAAACTCATGTGTAGCAGTATTCGAAGGTAACGAACCGGTAGTGATTGCCAACAGCGAAGGCAAGCGCACAACTCCTTCGGTAGTAGCATTCGTAGACGGTGGCGAACGTAAGGTGGGCGACCCTGCTAAGCGTCAGGCTATCACCAACCCGAAACGTACGGTATATTCTATCAAACGTTTCATGGGCGAAACCTACGACCAAGTTCAGAAAGAAATTTCACGTGTCCCCTACCAAGTGGCAAGAGGCGACAACAATACTCCGCGTGTGGATATCGACGGACGTCTGTACACTCCACAAGAAATCTCGGCTATGATTCTTCAGAAGATGAAAAAGACAGCCGAAGACTATTTGGGTCAGGAAGTGACCGAAGCCGTTATCACCGTTCCGGCATACTTCTCTGATTCTCAACGTCAGGCAACGAAAGAAGCCGGACAAATCGCAGGCTTAGATGTGAAACGTATCGTAAACGAACCGACCGCAGCCGCTTTGGCATACGGTATCGACAAAGCCAACAAGGATATGAAAGTGGCTGTGTTCGACCTCGGTGGCGGTACATTCGATATCTCTATCTTGGAATTCGGTGGCGGTGTATTCGAAGTATTGGCAACCAACGGTGATACTCACTTAGGTGGTGATGACTTCGACCAAGCTATCATCAACTGGCTGGTACAGGAATTCAAGAACGATGAAGGTGCCGACCTGACTCAAGACCCGATGGCTATGCAACGTCTGAAAGAAGCTGCGGAAAAGGCAAAAATCGAATTGTCTTCTTCTTCGTCTACCGAAATCAACTTGCCGTACATTATGCCGGTAGGCGGTGTGCCTAAGCACTTGGTTAAGACATTGACTCGTGCTAAATTCGAGCAATTGGCTCACGACCTGATTCAGGCTTGCTTGGAACCGTGTAAGAAAGCCGTAAGCGATGCCGGACTGAGCACTTCGGATATTGATGAAGTCATCCTCGTAGGTGGTTCTTCTCGTATCCCTGCCGTTCAGCAACTTGTTCAAGACTACTTCGGCAAAGTTCCTTCAAAAGGTGTGAACCCCGATGAAGTGGTAGCCGTAGGTGCAGCCATCCAAGGTGCCGTATTGAACAAAGAAGCAGGTGTAGGCAACATCGTATTGCTGGATGTCACTCCGTTGACGTTGGGTATCGAAACCATGGGTGGCGTAATGACCAAATTGATTGATGCCAACACCACTATTCCGTGCAAGAAGAGCGAAGTATTCTCTACCGCGGCTGATAACCAAACCGAAGTAACCATCCACGTATTGCAAGGCGAACGTCCGATGGCGGCTCAAAACAAGTCTATCGGCCAGTTCAACCTGACAGGTATCGCTCCGGCTCGCC
The DNA here is from genome assembly GCA_949296855.1 of uncultured Bacteroides sp. Taxonomy (GTDB): domain Bacteria; phylum Bacteroidota; class Bacteroidia; order Bacteroidales; family Bacteroidaceae; genus Phocaeicola. Next base: position 6,678 of record CASFRN010000088.1, read on the forward strand.
GTGGTGTTCCTCAAATTGAGGTAACCTTCGATATCGATGCCAACGGTATCTTGAAAGTATCTGCTAAAGACAAGGCAACGGGTAAGGAACAAGCCATCCGTATCGAAGCTTCGTCAGGCTTAAGCAAAGACGAAATCGACCGTATGAAAGCCGAAGCCGAAGCCAATGCCGAAGCCGATAAGAAAGAACGCGAGAAAGTAGATAAGCTGAATCAGGCAGACAGCTTGATTTTCACTACCGAAAATCAGTTGAAAGACCTTGGCGACAAGATTCCTGC
>CASFRN010000089.1 GCA_949296855.1 uncultured Bacteroides sp.
AAAAGTAATGTCATTCTGAGCATAGCGAAGAAACAACGTTCGACGAAGTCAATCTCGTGTGCATCAGCTTGTGTATTCGAGATCCTTCACTCCGTTCAGGATGACAAAATGAAAGCTTATTTCTATTTTGATACACCCTCCAATAATGCACAAATCGTCAATCGATTTCTTCATCCGCCTCATAACCACCCATTTCACGGATAGCATTCTTCAGCATTACATATTGCTGGAAAAGATGGTTGACCGGCACTTCATCTTGTGTATAGTCGTGCATCGGACTCTTAAGGAAGAAACTCAAGAAACGCTGAATGCCATAGCGTCCTGCACGTGCGGCAAGGTCACTCAGCAACACCAAGTCAAGGCAAAGCGGAGCGGCCAAAATAGAATCGCGGCACAAGAAGTTAATCTTAATCTGCATCGGATAACCCATCCAGCCGAATATATCAATGTTATCCCAGCCTTCTTTGTTATCGTTACGCGGCGGGTAATAGTTAATACGCACTTTATGATAGTAATCCGTATACAAATCGGGTTGCTCTTCCGGAACCAAGATCGACTCTAATGTAGAAAGCTTGCTTACCTCCTTCGTATGGAAATTAGCAGGCTCATCCAAGACCAACCCATCGCGGTTACCCAAAATGTTTGTAGAGAACCAACCAGACAAACCCAAGCAACGGGTTCCGATAATCGGCGCAAAACCCGATTTCACTAACGTCTGTCCTGTTTTGAAATCTTTTCCTGCAATCGGCAGTTTGGTCTTTTCCGCCATCTCCCACATGGCGGGAATGTCAACCGTCGTATTCGGCGCACCCATGATAAACGGCGCACCTTCGGCAAGCGCCGCGTACGCATAACACATCGAAGGAGCGATATGTTCGCGGTCATCATTTTTCATGGCTTGTTCTAACGCCGCCAATGTACCGTGCACTTCCTCGCATACAGGCACATAAATCTCGGTAGAAGCTGCCCACAACACCACAATACGGCTGCATCCGTTTGTCTCTTTAAACTCGCGGATGTCCTTACGCAAAGCTTCTACCATTTCCCAACGAGTAGCGCAGTCTTTCACATTATCACCATCCAAACGTTTTGCATAATTATAATCGAAAGCCGCTTTCATCGGCACTATCTTCTCTAATTCATCTTTTACCGGATTGATGTCTTTCTCTTTCAGCACTTCACAATTGACAGCCGATTCGTATGCATTGGCAGGATATACATCCCATGCGCCAAAAACGATATCTTTCAAGTCTGCCATCGGAACTATTTCATTGTAATGAAGATATTTCTTTCCGGATCCGCGCCCTACACGGATTTTGTCGTATTGCGTCATCGACCCTACAGGCTTCGCCAACCCTTTTCTTACCATCAATACCCCAGTTACAAACGTAGTGGCTACCGCCCCTAAACCTACACACAGCACACCCAACTTACCGGTGGCTGGCTGAACATTCTTTTTTTCCATCTCAAATTTGTTTTTCTGATTTCTATTTATATTATTAAGGCAATAACTGCGTAAAGTTAGCCCTTTTATTATAATAATGAAAGTTTTCCCCGCTTTTTTCCCACTTTTATTACACTATTTCTACCAAAACAACCATAGAAACAGATATTTCACCAACTGAATCTGAAAACGATGCTCCTTCTATTTAAAGAAAAAACATTATCTTTGCACCCGTTTTCCAACCGAATAACAAAATAACAATGAACGACATTTGCTGTATAGGACATATTACACTTGACAAGATAGTCACCCCTAAACAAACCATCTACATGCCTGGAGGCACTTCTTATTATTTTTCACACGGAATCCAACACCTGAATGACTACACACGCTACAAATTAGTCACTTCGTTAGCTCCAAGCGAATACCAATCGGTTGACGAGTTACGCGCCGAAGGCATAAACGTAGAAGTCATCCCCAGCCACCACACAGTGTATTTCGAAAACAAATACGGAGAAAACCAAAACAACCGCACCCAACGTGTGCTGGCTAAAGCCGACCCGTTCACCGTAGAAAAGCTGAAACATTTAGAAGCCCGATTCTTCCATTTAGGAAGTCTGCTTTCGGACGATTTCCCGCTTGAAGTCATCAAATACTTATCTGCCAAAGGTACGCTTTCAGTAGACGCACAAGGGTATTTACGAGAAGTGCGCGGCGAAAATGTCTATCCTACAGATTGGAACGGGAAACAGGAAGCACTGAAATACATAGACATCTTAAAAGTGAACGAACACGAGGCGGCCGTCCTCACCGGCTCCTCCGATTATATCGAAGCGGTACACTTATTGCACCGATGGGGAGTGAAAGAAGTCTTGCTGACTTTAGGAAGCGAAGGCTCTTTGATTTACGCCGAAAACACCCTTTACCGCATTCCAGCTTATCCGCCTCAAGAAATAGTAGATGCCACCGGATGTGGAGACACCTATATGTTAGGCTACTTGTATATGCGCAACAAAAAAGCATCTTATGCTGAAGCGGGTTCGTTTGCCGCAGCTTTATCTACTATCAAACTGGAAAAGTCCGGCCCTTTCAGCGGAACAGAAAAAATGGCTTCTGATATTGTAAAACACAGCCAGCTAAAAGCCAAAACATTATCGTGAACGACAGAATGTTTTTCTTATATGAACCTGCACGTAAAGACAAAAAGAAAAAATATATCTACATTTTTGCCCGATAAGCATTGCTTTTCCAAAAATAAACGATATATTTGTGGTAATTTGTAACAATCTAATAATTACCACACTATGAGTCTTGAAAAAACATTAGTCATTTTGAAACCCAGTGCTGTACAGCGTGGGTTAATCGGAGAAATCACTACCCGTTTTGAACGCAAAGGCCTGCGGTTGGCAGGCATGAAAATGATGCAACTTACCGATGAGTTGCTGAATGAACATTATGCTCATCTGACGGACAAACCTTTCTTTGGACGCATCAAACAGTCTATGATGGCTTCACCCGTCATCGCTTGCTGCTATGAAGGAGTGGATGCAGTACAAGTTGTACGCAGCATGACCGGCGCTACAAACGGACGCAAAGCTACTCCGGGCACAATCCGCGGCGATTACAGCATGAGCGCGCAAGAAAACATCGTCCACACATCCGACTCTCCCGAAAATGCAATTACCGAGCTAAACCGCTTCTTCAAACCTGAAGAAATATTCGATTACAAACTCGGCACACTTCCTTACATAAATTACGAAGGAGAAGAGTAAGATTCAGAGCCTGTTTAAATTTTCCGATAAAGTTGTATTTTTAAACAGGCTCTAAGAAACGGTTTTGAGTTTCTACAAAAAATTTTTCTTAGCTTGATTTCGTGCGATAAATCAAAACGGTTTCTCTCTATTTACGATTTAATTGTTTACCATTTACGATTTTGACAATCAAATTCTATTCTGTAAACATTTAAATCGTAAATAATTCAACCAATGGGATTTATTTATCAAAGTTCGTCCAAATCACTCCCGGTACGTTCCATAATACCGGCTGCCAAACTATCCGCAACCTGCACAATGACCACTAACGGATAAAGCATACGGGCTGTGTCATAATTACGCAAATCCTCGTAGCTATTCAGATTGAGTCCGAACGCCCCCATATGCCAACGGATAGCAAGCATCTCGTCATCGCTCATCTCTAACCCATTGCACAGCAAAAGTATCACCGACTTCTCGTCGTGTCCCATCGGGAAGTTCTTATAGGTCACTTTATAACCTTCGGTATCCTCCCAAACACCCAACGCATTCTTACGTTTCTTTACGCTACGCACATAAATGTCACTCTTACATACATCGTGAAGCAAACTGGCGATAATCACACTATCCCGCCCGACTTCATTTTCCAAACCTGGCTCAAGTTTTTTCATTCCTTCCCACACCGCCAAGGCAGCTTTACACGTATTAATAGAGTGCAACACCAATCCGCCTTCGGTATTCAAATGATGTCCTGCCGAAGCGGGAGCGGTAAAAAACCCCATTCCTTCCAGCCCTTCTATGACATCTTCTACTCCGTCACGCCCCGTAGAGCGTAATAGCTCGATAAATTCTTCCTTATTTTTCCGAATATCCATATACTATAATTTTTCAAACAACTGAATAAAAGCCAACCCCTGATTTATATTAACCAAGGCTTTACAATCTCCTCTGTCCGATTCCAAAGTTCTTCCATCTGTACATGACGCGTATACTTTACTGCAAGCGGCTTGACGTGGCAACTCACATTCAACGTGCCAGTCTGCATGCCCGCCTCCTTATCTAATAAAAGATGTATTGCCGTAGCGGCACCTTGACGCGGCGTACGAATAAAAGGACGGAAAAGCACATCTGTCAACGGATCGAACCATGCGTGCATCGTAATAATATCAGTCGAAACAATTCCCGGATCGGCGGCATTCACCACGATTCCTTTGTCGCGCACACGATTAGCAAGGTCAATAGTGAAAAGTGTCAAAGCTAATTTCGTGTTACTGTAAATAGGAATGCGCCAAAACGAGCCTTTCTTTCCTTTGGTAAAAAAATCGGGAAAATCCAACCGTCCGATAGCATACGTACACGACACCATATTGACAATACGGCTTCCTTCTCCCATCAGCGGTAAAAGTTTACGGGTCAACAAATAATGCCCTACGTAATTCACACTAACCGTACGCTCCAACCCATCTTCAGTAATATGACGGCCTGTTTCCATCGTGCCCGCATCATTCATCAACAAGCTGACCGGTTCGCCTTCCTCCAAAAGGGCATCGGCAAAAGCCGCGACCGAAGCTAATGAAGCCAAGTCGAGATCGCGTATTTCCAACTGCATGCCATCCCCTTCTTGAAGTAATTTGCGGCGCACTTCTTCCGCTTTCGACCGACGGCAACTCGCCATAATAACCCGGTATCCCGCCAATGCTACAGCACGGGTAATCTCTGTACCCATACCTCCGTCAGCGCCCGTAATCACGGCTAATTTCGTTTTCACTTCCATCATTTCACGGCCTGCCTTTCTTCTATCTGTTCGATTTCTTTCTTCAAACACGGCGGAAGCTCTTCCTGCAAATGTTGATGGCATGCCATCTCAATCGTGTACATCCGGGCAATGCAATAATTACTGTGCCGGCAATTGCAACGGGCTTTCTCCTCTTCACGCATCCGATTGACAAACCCCGGTTCGTTCAGCAAAGCACGTCCCATCTGTACGGCCTCAAAACCATAATCGAGCACTTCGTCTATCTTCTCACGTGAGACAAGACCACCCACGTAAACCAACGGCATCTGAATTTCCTTACGGAACCTCAACGCATCTTCCAAGAAATAAGCTTCCTTGAAGGGAACGGATGGAATCATCCACTTGCCTACCATCCGCACACCGTATTTCAACCACCAACAAGTCATATAATATGTCATGCTACGGATAGGCATTTCACCACGCATTACATACATCGGTGCCTTACTTACGAAACCTCCGCTCAACACCAACGCATGCGCTCCCGACTGTTCCAAACGTTTCGCCACCTCCAACGACTCATCCAATTCCATACCTCCTCGGAATCCGTCCCGCATATTCATCTTAACTAATACCGCCATATCATTGCCCGCAGCTTTCATCACTTCATCCATCACCATATCCATGAAACGCATCCGGTTTTGAAGCGAGCCACCATATCCGTCTTTCCGATGGTTAGTAGACGGAGATAAAAACTGACTGATCAGATATCCGTGCCCGGCATGAATCTCTACCGCATCAAAACCTGACTCTCGAGCCAAATTAACCGAACGTCCATAAGCACGCGCCATTTCGGGCAACTCATCGGCACGAAGCCCGCGCACAAATGTAGGCGAATACAAATTAAACCCACTGCTGGCACCTACAGGCAAGCAGCCACAAATGCTTTTATGCGACATATTGCCGCAATGCCCCAACTGAATACTTGCCGCTGCCCCTTCCTTATGAACAGCATCAGTCAGTTCTCGCAAACCAGGCACTATTTCGGGACGCATCCATAACTGACGGTCAAAAGACAAACCGCTTCGGGTCACAGCAGCGTATGCCACCGTAGTCATACCTATACCACCCGCAGCCACCGAGCGGTGATAGTCAAGCAGCATCCGCGAAGGCTTATTCCCCGGACACATACTTTCAAACGCAGCCGAACGAATGGTACGATTGCGCAACGTAAGCGGACCTAATGTGGCCGGAGTAAACAATTTCGAGTTTTCCATATTTCTATTTTGACAATTGCCTTAATATATAAAAGGTATAATTCGTTTCCGTTTCCCTACAGCTTCCATTCCAAACTCATCACAATATTTATGATAGATTGCATTGGCACGGGGAACCAAATTAGCCGCTGTCCACCACACGAACACCCAAGCCGCAGGTGAGGAAGTGAGCACCGCAAAACCAGTCCACTCCATTAATTCACCAAAATAATTCGCTGAAGTGACATAACGGTACATCCCTTTTTGCGGAAGATAATGCCGTGTGTCGCCAGGCTGGCGCAGATGACGTATTACATGGTCGGAATGCAGGTTTATCCCCATCCCTACGAAAAATAAAACAATTCCTATCCAAGCATACGGCTCCAAAAGATAAGCGAATCCGATGCCTGTCGGTATTTTTTCATTAAACCAAAACAAACCTCCCGCCTGCATCATCCCGTTCAGCACATTAAACACAATGCCCATCACCATAATGGCTACCGGCATCCGGCTCTTCCCCTTTATCAAGAAAGGGAAAACAAACGAACGCTGAAAGTAATGCAACAGAAAAAGCAAAAGAAACATGAATTGCGGAAAAGCAAATCCGATTCCACTATACAGCCACAAGACGAGCATCACCACAAACACAGGTGACTCCATCAATACCCATGCCAATTTGTTATTGATAGACCACCCCCACGAAGGACTGCGAAACATACCATATCCCGCCTTGACAAAATAAAGGGCGATAAATACCAGGAGAGCCATCCCCGACATCACCCACAAGAATAATTGAAAAGTTTCCGAATCCATAATCATGTTCTTAAACGGACGTAAAGATACTTCAAAACCTTGAAATAAAACACAGATTCACAGGAAAAAGCCGACAAAAGCATAGAAATTCACCACAAAGACATTATGACGAACCATCCAATATCCTCACCGCAATATCCAAATAGCGGGTCATGTCTACTGTAAAAGGACCATCGTACACATCATGACGCTTCCGTCCCAAACGAACCACCACGGCATCTTCGGCGGGAAGGACATAAATATACTGCCCCAGCATCCCCCTCATACACGGAACAATCTCTCCCCGATGACGCATCAACCATACTTGCATTCCATAATAACTAAGCGAGTCTCCGCCCCATTGGTCTTTCAGATAAGAAGCGGGACGCAACATCTCCTCCATATACTCCCGCGACACCAACCGCTTCCCGTTCCATTCACCTCGATGAAGCATCAATCTACCGAAACGAGCCACATCGCGCGCCGTAGTATGAAAACAACAAAACGCTTTTTCATCGCCTCCTTCCTTGTCCAATAACCAATAAGCATCCCGTTCCGCCTGCATTGGCTTCCACAATTTTTCTTCAGCATAACGACTCAACGTCTCCCCCGTAGCAGCTTCTAATGCAAAAGCCAAAAGCTGGGTCTCACCACTCCGATAAAAAAACCGCACACCCGGACGGTTTTCCACCTCCAGTCCGGTCACCAACTCATACAGGTCATTCCCATAATACCCATGGGTCGTAACCGAAAACAATGACGCATACGCTTCATCCCACGCCATACCGCCACTCATCGTAAGCAGGTTGCGCAACGTGACATCCGCCTGCATACCTTTATTATATATAGGAATATACCGCGACACCTTATCGTCCAAACTATGAATCTTCCCTTCATCAAGCGCAACCCCTACAAGCAATCCCACGATAGTCTTTGTAGCCGAATAAAGATTGGAAGTCAACGTATCATTCCATCCGTCACGATAGCTTTCGAAAAGAATACTGTCCTTGCGAATCACAAGAAAAGACACAGTGTGCAAACTATCCAAATAAGCCTCATCCTCCTCCGGAAGCCTATAACGGTTATAATCCTTGGCTTTTGCCCATTGCCACACATTATCCGCATCGTGATGCACCGTATCACGATGGAAAGTCTCCACATCATCGATGACGGGCATCCAATGAATCAACGCCTGACGGGCGTAATAAGGCAACGAAAAATACCCTACGACAAGCAATGCCACGATACCGAAACAAATACGGATTCTTTTCTTCAATGTACTATTCATTTTTGTCACTTTTCATGTAAATTCCCACAATATATCACATCCGGCTTGCAAGATATAAATAAAATCCATACCTTAGTCCGCTTTTTAACAAAAACAAAAAACGAACTTATATATGTGGACAACCATCAAACTCTTCATCTTTGCAGCGATATACGCAATCGGCATGGTCAACGTAGCAAAAACAAACACCGTATGGACAGGCGATTTAAGCTATCGCATCATCCACTTGCTGCTTTTTATCACCAGCATCATCGTCCTTATCAGCCTGCCGAAGAAAAAAGCAGAACAAAATAACCCGTGGAATAAAATCGCCCGCTGGTTTTTCATCTTTGCATGCTTAGTATACGCTCTCACCTATCTTTCCGCCATTTTTGTACACGATTTACCCTTGCTCATCAAGTAACATAGAAGATTATCCTATATTCGAAAGAGGATTATCTTATATAGGATAATCAATCTTCAAAGTTTACTTCTTATTTAAATGCTCCTTTGCAAATGCCGTTCAACCCGCATTCGGTACATTTGGGATTTCGCGCCGTGCAAACGTAACGACCGTGAAGGATGAGCCAATGGTGGGCTTTCGGTATCAGCGGTTCGGGAATGTTCTTCACCAGCTCGCGCTCGGTGGCGAGCGGGGTAGTGCAGGAAGGGGGTACGAGCCCGATGCGGTGGCTTACGCGGAACACGTGGGTGTCGACCGCCATTGTAGCTTTATGGAACACCACGCTTTGGACTACGTTTGCTGTCTTCCGTCCTACACCGGGGAGCTTCACCAGTTCTTCCAACGTATCGGGCACCTGCCCTCCGTAATCGCGCACTAACATCTGCGCCGCGCCTACAAGGTGGCGTGCCTTGTTATTGGGATAGCTCACGCTGCGGATGTATTCGTAAATCACTTCGGGCGTGGCGGAAGCCATCGCTTCGGGCGTGGGATAATCACGGAACAAGGGCGGGGTAATCAAATTGACGCGCTTGTCGGTGCATTGCGCACTGAGGATGACCGCTACGAGCAGCTGGAACGGATCATCGTAGTGCAATTCGGTCTCTGCCACGGGCATCGCCTGCTCGAAATAGGCGATTACCTGCTGATATAATTCTTTCTTTCTCATACGCTTTCTTTTTATTAAGACAGTAAATGAATATCTCCATTTTACCCAATTGGCGATTTGCGGATATTCATTAAAACATTTACTCATTCAGTACCATTTCTTCCTTCGGAAATACACACATACCCCTATGGCTATTACAATCATCAGCCCCCATGCGCACGCATATCCGTATTTCCAGTCCAATTCGGGCATCACACGGAAGTTCATCCCCCAAATGCCTGCCAGGAATGTCAACGGAATAAAGATAGTAGACACCACGGTGAGTTGCTTCATGATGTTGTTCATGTGGCGGTCGTTGCTCGAAAGAATCATGTCTGTCAACGCCCCCAACAGGTCGCGGCATCCTTCCAGGGTCTGGAACACGAACAACAGATGGTCGTTCACATCGCCGAAGAAAGGGCGGCTGGCTTTATGGAGCAACCGGTTGTTTTCGGAATGGAGAAACTTGGTTATCTGCTCTTTCAGCGGCAAGACACACTTCTTTATCAGGCGGTAATTGCGCCGGTACACGTGAAGGTCGCCTATGGCAGGGTCGGTCATTTCGGGCGAGAGCAGCCTTTCTTCCAAGTCTTCCAGCTTGTCTTCCATGTCGGAGATGATAGACATAAAACTTGCCATCACGCTGTTCAGGATAACGCTTAGCAGGTAATCGGATGTGCGGGAACGGATTTTCAGCACGTTGTCCCTTATCGCCGTATAAATCTCATCGAAAAAATCGGTATCATTTTCGGTGAAGGTGAGCAAGTAGTCTTCGCCTTGCACCACACAAAGTTGTTGAGGATGATATTCATCGCTTCCGCCGGATGGGGAAAGCAGCTTCAGGATAACGACATTGTAAGCATCGTGTTCTTCTATCTTGGTGAGGTGAAGCGAATTGAGGATGTCCTGCTCGGTGAGGAAACCGATATTGAAATGCTGGCACACCTTCCGCACCTCCTCTGTATCCTTCAACCCGTGCACCTGAATCCAGTGCATCGCTCCCGCCTTGAAATGGGGCAGTATGTCGTCTATCGTGTCACCGTCGTGGCTTTCCGCCGCTGTAGGCGTATAAGTGCACAGATGCAGGTGTGTAGGAGTCTTGCTCCTCCCGATGTAATTCAGTTCTTCCGTCAAAAGATTGTTCTTTGCCATAGCCATGCGAAAAATGTACGTACAAAGATAAAGTTTTCTTGGCGAATCGGCAAATAATACGTAATTTTGCGCCCAAAACCCGTGTATTCTAGGACAACCACGTAAAAAACAGGAGCAAAATGAAACAAGAAAACCTCGTATCGGTGCCCTTTATGGTTTTGGGCATCGTGTTTTGTGTCTGCCTCGTAGCAGCAAACCTCTTAGAAACCAAAGTCATTCAGGCAGGTCCCGTAGCAGTCACCGCGGGGCTGATTGTCTTCCCTATCTCTTATATCATCAACGATTGCATCGCCGAAGTGTGGGGCTTCCGCAAGGCGCGCCTTATTATATGGCTGGGCTTCGCGATGAACTTTATGACCGTAGCCATGGGCCAGCTTGCCGTGGCACTCCCCGCCGCTCCGTTTTGGGAAGGCGAAGAAGGGTTCAACTTCGTGTTCGGCATGGCTCCTCGCATCGCCATAGCCAGCCTGTTAGCTTTTTTGGCTGGTTCGTTCATCAATGCTTACGTGATGAGCCGCATGAAGATAGCATCGGGAGGCAAGCATTTTTCGATGCGTGCTATCTTCTCTACCGTGCTGGGCGAAAGTGCCGACTCGCTCATCTTCTTCCCGCTGGCATTCGGCGGGCTGATGCCCGTGAATGAATTAGGCAAGATGATGCTGGTGCAGGTTGTGCTCAAAACGGCATACGAAATCATCGTGTTGCCCGTCACCGTGCGTGTGGTGCGCTACATCAAGCGGATAGACCATACCGACGTATTCGATGAAGGCATCTCCTATAACATTCTCCGGATTAAGGAAATCTAATCGTTTCACCACAGATTACACAGATTTTATCAATTAATAATTAAGAGTGAATAATGAATAACGATGTATGTGTTACCGTTGTTAACTATTAATTGTTCATTATTAATTTATTTAATCTGAGTAATCTGTGGTGAAAACAAACAATCAACCAGATAATCATGAATCCAAACAAAGCATTAGTCGTATTCAGTGGGGGGCAAGACTCTACCACCTGCCTGTTTTGGGCAAAGAAACATTTCGAGGAAGTGTATGCACTCAGCTTCCTCTACGGGCAAAAACACGTGAAGGAAGTGGAAATCGCACGCGGAATCGCACGGAAGGCGGAAGTGCATTTCGATGTGATGGACGTGCCTCTTATCGGACAACTGGGCAAAAACTCGCTCACCGACACTTCCATACCGATGGACGAAACGAAACCCGAAGACACTTTCCCAAATACGTTCGTACCCGGGCGCAACCTGTTCTTCTTGAGCATCGCCGCCGTATATGCCCGCGAGCGAGGCATCCGGCATCTCGTGACGGGCGTATCGCAGACTGACTTCAGCGGCTATCCCGATTGCAGGGATTCGTTTATCAAATCGCTCAACGTCACGCTCAACCTCGCCATGGACGAGCAATTCGTTATCCATACCCCCTTGATGTGGATAGACAAAGCGCAGACATGGGCATTGGCGGACGAACTGGGCGTGCTCGACTTAGTGCGCCACGAAACCCTGACATGCTACAACGGAATCCCCGGAGACGGATGCGGACATTGCCCCGCCTGCAAATTGCGCCGCGAAGGATTAGAGAAATACTTGAACCAATTAAAAATGAATAGTTAAAAATTAAAAGTTATCCATGCGGCATTCTAACTTTTAATTTTCAATTCTCAATTTTAATATGAATATCCGCAAAAAGTCAATGTAGGGGCGTATTGCATACGCCTGAATGCACTAATTATACAAGTGGATGTTTTCAGAGGGTGTATCAAAATAGAAATAAGCTTTCATTTTGTCATCCTGAACGGAGTGAAGGATCTCGAATACACAAGCTGATGCACACGAGATTGACTTCGTCGAACGTTGTTTCTTCGCTATGCTCAGAATGACATTACTTT
>CASFRN010000090.1 GCA_949296855.1 uncultured Bacteroides sp.
AAGGTGAAATTACCGTCGAAGTCGGTAATCGTACCGGTGGTAGTGCCTTTTATCAACACGCTGGCGCCGATAACCGGTTCACCCAAGTTGTCTTTCACTACTCCGTTGACCGTAATGCTTTGCGCAAAGGCTTGTACGGAGAACAGCATTCCCGCCAGCCATAGCAGCAGGAGCTTGTTTCGTCTTTTCAAATCTTTCATTTTCATGTTTATTAGTTTAAGTATGAATAATAAAATTGGTTCTCTCTTCTGAAGCCTCCCCTAAATCCCCTCCCAGAGGAGGGGACTTGCGGATGCGTTTGTTTATGTGTTTACCTATTGAGAACTGTATGTTTCCCTCTTTATTTATTGAACACTGAGCCACAAAGGCACAGAGATTTATTTTTACCTCTTGTGATTTATGCCTTTTTGTCTAACTATAAAAAACTCTGCGTCTCCGTGTCTCTGTGTTCAAAAAATCATCCAACTAATCCTGAAAAAATCAATCTTTTATTTCCTTTATCGATATCGCGTATCCTCCGCCGATGCCGGCTTTCAAGTTCAGCTTGGTCTTGGCGGTCACTTTCTTTTTGGTAATGGTATATGCCTGCGGGTTATTGTCCCATGCGGTGCCTTTTGCATCGGCATAGATAGTTGCCTCATATTTTTTGTCCGGATCGAGGAAGTCGAGCGTAAGCTTCGACTCGTGTCCGTTATATCCTGCCGAGCATCCTACGTACCAGTCGTTCGAATGCTTGTCCTTGCGTGCGATGGTCACATATTCTCCCGGTTCGGCTTCCAAATAAACGCTCTTTTGCCAGTCTACGGGCACATCCTTGATGAACTGGAAGGCATCCATGAAGCGTTCGTAGTTTTCGGGGATATCCGCCGCCATTTGGAGCGGGCTGTACATGGTGACGTATAGGGCGAGCTGGCGTACCAAGGTGGTGCGGGCATGCGAAGTATTGGTCGGGTTCATCTTGCTGCAATCCGTTTCGAAGATGCCCGGCGTGTAGTCCATCGGACCTCCAATCAGGCGTGTGAACGGAAGGATGGTGGTATGGTTCACGTTGTTTCCTCCGAACGATTCGTATTCCGTTCCGCGAGCCGATTCGTTTCCGATAAGGTTCGGGTACGTGCGGCACAAGCCGGTGGGACGTACCGCTTCGTGAGCGTTGACCATAATCTTATAGTCGGCGGCTTTGGTCACGGCATAGAGGTAATGGTTCACCATCCATTGTCCGTAGTGGTGTTCTCCGCGCGGGATGATGTCGCCCACGTATCCGCTCTTCACCGAGCTGTATCCGTTATCTACCATGAATTGGTAGGCTTTGTCCATGTGGCGTTCGTAGTTGCGTACTGAGGAGGAAGTTTCGTGGTGCATCATCATTTCTACGCCTTTGCTTGCGGCATAGCGGTGAAGTTCTTGTACGTCGAAGTCGGGATAAGGAGTCACGAAATCGAATACATAATCCTTGCTCTTGCCGAACCAGTCTTCCCAGCCTTGGTTCCAGCCTTCCACTAATACGGCGTCGAATCCATGCTTAGCGGCAAAATCGATGTAGCGTTTCACGTTTTCGGTATTAGCCGAGTGGATGCCGTTGGGCTTGGTTTGCGAATAGTCGGTTTCTCCTAATTTCACGCTATACACATCGTTGGTGTATGCCCAGCTTCCGCGTCCGGTAATCATGTCCCACCATACGCCTACGTATTTCACCGGGTGAATCCACGAGGGGTCGGCTATCTTGCACGGTTCGTTCAGGTTGAGGGTGATGCGCGAGGCAAGGATATTGCGTGCGTCATCGCTCACGATGATAGTACGCCAAGGCGAATGGCACGGAGTCTGCATATATCCTTTGTCGCCCTTTGCGTCGGGAGTGAGCCACGATTCGAACACCATGTTCTTGTCGTCTAAATTCAGGCTCATGCACGAGTAATCCACTAATGCGGCTTCGTGCAGGTTGATGTAAAGCCCGTCATCGGTCTTCATCATCAGCGCGGTCTGTACGCCGGTGGGCGAGAAGACGTATTGCGAAGAGTTCTCGGTAACGGCTTCTTTCATCTTAGCGCGGATTTCCGAGAGGCGTGATGTCGTATAGTCATACTCCTGCGTGTCGTAATCGCCCGGAATCCAGTAAGCGATGTGGTCGCCCGCCATGGCGAATTGCGAATGCTCTTCTTTTATGACGAAATAGTTCAGGTTTTGTTGTTGCGGGAATTCATAACGGAATCCCAAACCGTCGTTGAAAAGGCGGAAACGGATAACGATGCTCCGGTTGTTCATCGGTTGGTCGAGGGTGACTTCCAATTCATTATAGTGGTTGCGGATTTCGCTTTCTTCGCCCCATATCGGACGCCAAGTCTCGTCGAAGGTAGAAGTGCGCGTGTCTTTAATCTTGAATCCGTTCATCAGGTTGGCGCGCTTGTCCACGCCCGTCTTGTCTTTCATTTCCGTCCATTCGAAATCGGTTTTCTTTTCGGGGTCTTCGCGTTTCAGTTCCAGTCCGAGGGTGCTGGGCTTGATGACCGCCTTGTCTTTAAAGGTGAGGTCGTACACGGGAGCACCTTGTTCGTTGAGGCTGAAGTTCATCACCAGATTCCCGTCCGGTGAGGTCAGCTTCTGTGCGTTTGCGCAAAGGGCGAAGCCGCACATAGCCACGAGGGCAAAACTTTTCTTGATGTTCATACGTTTATAGGTATTAAAAGTTAATGAAATTTGTGTTACAATTTTCTGGAAGCAAAATTATGTGTCTTTCAAATCTTTTCTTCTCGTATGACGGAAAATATAAAGGTGTATAAAGTGTAAGTACTTGTTTATTAGTGTTTTAAGTATCGCTTGTGTATGCAAAAATAGAAGTGGAATTTAAACCTATGTTTTTTTAGAATGAATATCCGCATTTCGCCAAATTGCTTGTAGGGGCAGGGTTTGCCTGCCCGAGTGCGTCCATAGATATGTCCGTTGATGTATCTGGGCGGGCAAACCCCGCCCCTACATAGGATATTTGCGGATATTCATTTTTTAGAACTCCAACAAGAGGATTTCTCTCGGTTGCAATTCCAAAGTCTCACCCAAAGCTACGGTGCGTCCGCTCAAGAAATCTTTTGCTTCCGCACGGGGCAGCACTTCGCGGTACGGGGCAAGGTTCAGCGTTTGGGCTTTGTCGGTTCCGTTCATGATTACAACCGCCGATTTGCCGTTATGCTTGCGTTCGTACACGTATGTTCCGTTTTGGATAGAGAAATGTTTCAACGAGCCTTTGCCTATTACGGCGTTGCCCTTGCGCCAGTTCAGGAGCTTGCGGGTAAAGTCGAACGCTTCTTTCGTCAGTCCGGTGCGTCCTTCGGGGACAAAGCTGCTTGTAGCGTCGCCTGCCCATCCTCCGGGGAAGTCTTTGCGCAAGTCTCCGTCGCCTTTCGCCTTATCGCCCGTCATCAGTATTTCGGTCCCGTAATAGATTTGCGGAATGCCGCGGGTGGTAAGCAGGAAGGTAAGGGCTTGTTTGTAGCGGTTGATGTTTTTCGCCTTTTCGTCATCGGTGGTGAAGCGGGCTGTATCGTGATTGTCGAAGAAAGTCAGCAGGTTCATCGGGTTGGCGTACACCAAGTCTTGGGTCTGATAATC
Source organism: uncultured Bacteroides sp. (assembly GCA_949296855.1). Taxonomy (GTDB): domain Bacteria; phylum Bacteroidota; class Bacteroidia; order Bacteroidales; family Bacteroidaceae; genus Phocaeicola. The sequence continues at coordinate 3,601 of CASFRN010000090.1, forward strand.
ATAGAGCCGGTACAAACCTCCCGCCCAGTCGGTGGTTTCCTCGTCGAAGGCTTGGTTCATCAGGGCTTGCAAGGGGAAGTCCATCACGGTAGGCAGGTACGAGTTCTTCGGGGAAGCTAATTTGCTGTCTTTTTGCCAGTAAGACACTAATACGTTGCTGTTCAGCCAGGTTTCGCCCACGATATTGAAATAAGGATATTCGTCCGTCACTTCCTTACACCATTGGCTCATGAAGTCGAAGTCGGCATACGGGTGAGTGTCTTGGCGGATGCCGTTGATGCCGGCGTATTCTATCCACCAGATGCTGGTTTGGATGAGATAGCGTGCCACGTGGCGGTTGCGTTGGTTCAGGTCGGGCATCACTTCGGTAAACCATCCGTCGGTGGCGATTTTCTTCTCATATTCGCTGGCGTGTATATCCATCACGCTGGCGGTCTTGAACGAAGTCTGAACGTATTCCGAGCGGAAGTTGAACCAGTCTTTCGAAGGCTTGTCGCGGAACAGGTAGTTCTCGCTTCCGCAATGGTTGAATATCATGTCCATTACCACTTTCAGCCCTTTGCCGTGTGCTTGGTCCACCAAGTCCTTAAATTCTTCGTTGCTTCCGAAGCGGCGGTCTATCTGATAATAATCGGTAATGGCATAGCCGTGGTACGAGCCGCCCGGCATGTCGTTTTCTTGCGTAGGGTTGAGCCAGATGGCGGTCACGCCTAAGTCGGCGATGTAGTCCAGGTGGTCGGCTATTCCCTTCAGATCGCCCCCGTGGCGTCCGAACGAGTCGTTGCGGTCTACCTTGTTCTCTAACATTCCTTCCACGACGTCATTCTCCGGATTGCCGTTGGCGAAGCGGTCGGGCATAATCAGGTAGAGCACGTCTTCCGAAGTGAAGCCCTGTATGTCGCTTCCCTTGCGTGTGCGTTGCTTCAGTTCGTAGGGGATAGTGGTTTTCTTCTTCCCTTGGCTCAAGGTGATGTCGAACGTTTGGGCGGGAGCGTCCGTCAGGTCGAGGTAGAGGAAGAGGTAGTTGGGGCTGTCCTGCCGCACGGTTTCTTTCAGGATGACGTTCTTTCCCGTAACGGATACCGCCGAAGAGGCGATATCTTCGCCGTGAAGCATGATTTGAAGTTCAGGGTTCTTCATGCCAGCCCACCAGAAGTTGGGGGCAATCCGGTTGATTTCCATAGCCGGAGCCGCTTTGCAGAATCCTAAAAAAGCAAAGGCGGCGAGCAAAGTAAGCCATAATTTTTTCATGATACTAATTGTTTTATGTGAATGAATAAATCTTTTCTTTTAAACAAATGTAGGAAATTAAGGAAACATTTTTTATCTTTGAAAACTGAATATAAAATAAGCTATACGGTAAAATACAGAATACAAGATTGTTACCTTAAATTTGATGATAAAAAATATAAAAGGACTGATATGAAAAAATACTTGATTGTCGCTTGGATGTTCGTGTGGTTGATGCCTTTCGAGGTAATTGCGGAAGAAAAGTCGTATCAACGTTTGTTGGAACAGCTTGATGAAATGATCACTCGAAAGAATGAATACCATACCGAACGTGAACGGAATATAGCCCAACTGAAACAACGTTTAGCCAATGAGCAAGACGAGTCGGTAAAATACGACCTGTGTGATGAATTGTTTAGTTTGTATCTTCACTTTCAGGCGGATTCTGCTCTGCATTACGTAGACGAAATGCAGAAATACATGAAAGCGGCGAAACAGCCCGGAGCGGAGGCGGACATGATTATCAACCGTGCCGACGCGATGGGCGTAATGGGTGCCTATAATGAAGCGCTTCAGACAGTGCAGCAGATTGACCGGAGTGCGGTCACTTCCGATGTGGCATTGAAGTATTATTATGCCATGCGTACTTATTATGGTTGGATAGCGGGGTATACCATTATTCCCTCCGAAAAGCAGAAATATGTGGAGAAGACCGCTTGCTATCGCGATTCGGTGCTAATGTTGGTTCCGGAAGGGGTCGGACGGAGTGTCTCGCTGGCGGAGAAAATGATTCTTGAATCTCGGTTTGACGCTGCTATTCCTGTATTAAATAAGGCCTTGTTGCAGCCGATGAGTATGCAGGAGAAAGCCTATGTCAACTACACTCTTGCGTCTGTTTACGAGGCGAAGGGTGACCTTGATATGCAGATTTATTACTTGGCGCAGACAGCGGTGTGTGACATTGCCATGTCGGTGCGTGAATATGCTTCTCTTCAGCGGTTGGCATGGATGCTTTATGAACAGGATGACGTGGAACGCGCTTACCGGTACTTGCGCTGTTCGATGGAAGATGCCGTGGCGTGCAATGCCCGTCTGCGTTTTCTTGAAGTGACAGAAATCTTTCCCATAGTCAATGAAGCTTATTCCGAGCGTGTGGAGCGTGAAATGCATCTGAAGAACATTCTTTTTTTGACTTTGGCGGCTATAGCTGTGGTGCTCGTTATCTTGGCGTTGCGTCTGTATTCGTGGAATAAGCGGCTTTCGCAGATGCGGGAAGGGCTTTCTTTGGCAAATGAAGAGTTGAAGTCTGTAAATGATACGTTGGCACAGACTGGTAGGATAAAAGAAGTATACATAGCCAATTATTTGGATCGTTGTGTAAGCTACTTGGATAAATTGGAACAGTATCGCCGTTCGTTGGAGAAGCTGGCGATGGCATCACGTACCGAAGATTTGTTCAAAGCCATTCGTTCCGATCAATTCTTGCGTGATGAACGCAAAGAGTTTTATACCGAGTTTGATAAGTCATTTTTAGAGTTGTTCCCTCATTTTATCGATGATTTTAATCGTTTGTTGGAGGAAGATGCACAGATTAGTCCTAAGAAAGGTGAGTTGCTGAATACAGAGTTGCGTATCTTTGCTCTTATTCGTTTGGGTGTGACCGATACAGCGCGTATCGCCCATTTCTTAGGCTATTCGCTTGCTACGGTCTATAATTACCGTAGCCGCATTCGCAATAAGGTGAAGGGTGATAAAGAGACGTTCGAACAGGAGGTGATGAAGCTGTAGTTTTTCAGGAATGGTACTAAGAATTTGAGTTCACGTTTGGGGTGTATTGCTTGTCTAAGCCTCATTCTCCGTACGGTTTCCGCACGGAGAACGTAAAGATATATCGGCTTATTTTTGCGGATATTCATATAAATTAATAAATGTCTCTCTCCTCTTCTGTTGGGCCGCTGAGGTTCTTTGCTTCATCGGGCGTAGGCTCATTCTTGTTTTCAAAAACCAAGGTCTGGCGGCCGTATACGGCATGATTGACCTCCATTTTGATGCCTTTCGCTTCGTCAAGAGGCAGGGTGTTGAGGTTATAGCAAACCACTTCGGTATAAGGATTGAATACATCGGTGGTGTCGCCATATGTATTGTAGCGGTATTCCAAATGAATGTATCCGTCATCGTTGACTGTAGGCTTACCCGCACGTTTTACCAGACTGACGCGATGTTTTTCGTTGAGAGGCATTTTCATATCAAACAACATATTCATGTATCCTCCTGCTATCCATGCGTCGCGCACGTAAGCGGGGTGGTCGGCATATTCGTTTTTGTTGTCGTCGTTTATTTCTTCTACCGTCTTGGTCAGGAAAACACGAAGTTGTTCGGGTTTGATGCCTACATCATATCCATAGTAATCGTCGAAGAGTGGGTTGAATATCAGCATTCCTCGGGTGCCTTCGGCTATATTGTATCCCCAAATGCTGGAAGCGGCAGGATACATTGTCCCCCATGTGTCTCCTGTGAAGGTATAGATTCCGTCACTTTCCACGTGGATGGTTACCCAGTCGTAGGCTATGTCACCGATAGAGTATCCGTCGTTGTCGCTGCATGAAGTTTGCAGCATAGCCAGCATCAATGCGCAGACACTCGTTATGTATCTCAGTTGTTTTTTCATACTCGTTTATGTTTTTATGGTTTTTTCTTTATAATGGGAAAAGGTGCGGAATACTGCATGGACTTAGCATAAATTAAGAATTCAGGGAATCTATGGTGATAGAAAACGCAGGTCAGCGCCTGTTTCTGCAAATATATATTTTATTAATATACTGCAAAAACAGGCACTGACCTGCGTTTTTTCGTCTGCTCTATATAGGATAGATTGTTTTATTGAGCGGAATCACTCGGGGCAGGAGTGGTTGTGGCTTGATCGGTTTGCGGAGCGGCAAAACCTTCGGGCGCGTTCAGCGGGTTGGTCTTTTGCTCTTCGATAGCTTGATCCATGATAACCGATGAGGCTTCGGCAGCGTGCGGCAGCACGTATGACGAAGCTACGCTCACTACTACCATAAAGATGGCAAGTCCCCAAGTTAGTTTTTCGATGAAATCGGTTGTTTTGCGAACACCCATGATTTGGTTGGAGGATGCGAAGCTGGAGGCTAGTCCTCCTCCTTTAGAGTTCTGTATCAGCACTACGAAACACATCAATACAGATGCCAATACGATTAGTCCTACAAATAAAAAGTACAGCATTTTCTTTATTTTGATTTAGCGTTAATAATCAGTTTTTCCAAAAATCTCATTTGGTCTGCAAAGTAAGCATTTTTTTTTGGATATTTCAAATTTAATTTCCTTATAATTTCAAGTGCTTTTTCATAACGGTGTTGTTTGACGTATATTTTGGCGAGTGTTTCGGTGAAGTAAGCTTCGTCGCTTTCCGTATCAGGTTGTTTTTCTTCTTCTTCGCCATGTTCGTCGTTTGGCTTTTCTTGTGGAGCTTTTTCTGGTTCATGTATGGACGGTTCGCTTCCAATAAAGCGGTCTATCAAGTCTTGTCCTTTTAAGGAAGCAAGCTTTTCAGCTTTTGTTTCCTCTTCCAGTAAAACCGAAGCATAGTCGGAAGCGGCTTCGGGTGGAAGCGGAAGTTCGTCGGCCGGCATTTCCGAGGATTCGGCTAAGAAACGGTCGATGAGGTCGAGTGTACGGTCAGACTTCGCTTCCGTAGCTAGGGAGGGGGATTCGGTATGTTTTTCAATGACGAGGTGTCCGCCTTCGATGAAATAGAAAAGCACACTCAGGTCGGCTATATAAAGAACACTTTTCCGCAGTTCGTTTTCGAAGTCGGGATGATGCAGCAAGTACAGGTTCTTAAGGTAAAGCAGACGTGCCGTCTGGAAGTAAGGGTAGCGCGTCAACAATTCGTGCAGGGCGTGCAGGCTTTCTTCCGAGAGCGATTCGGGATGTTGTATCCAGTGTTGTATGCTTTCTTGTATCATTTGCTTTTTCTTTAATTTATGTCTTGTGGCACGCTGGTGTTACCAGTTCGCAACGGTAGCATTGAATATTTGGTCTACGATTTCGTCAATCATTTCGCTGACCAGTCCTTCTTGTACCGAAGAAAGTTGTTGGCTGGCATCGTATTCACGACTGGCTGAAAATTGTTGTTCAAAGTCTTCTGTATGATTGGTGTTATTGACGAAGCGCACATTTACCGTCATACGTAATTCTGCCATGGTCGAATAACCGTCGGCACCTACACCTTTATTATAAGCGTCGTAATTGGTTATTTCGCCCGACAACTCCAAGTCGCCTCCTTGTCGGGTTTGCTTCAGTCGGGTTTGCTGCATATAGATGTCTTGCAGGGCTGTGTTGAACATTGATTCCATCGGGCCCCATACGAATGCTGCGGAACGGTTAGGGAAGTTTTCGAAGGAAATGGTTTTCACCTTGTCGTAATTGATAGACGCTCCGTTGAATTTATACGAGATGGAGCAGGCTGTCAGTATGCAGCAGGCAAAGATTACACATAGGGTGATAAGTTTACGGTGTTTGTTATTCAAGTCCATATTCTTTGATTTTTCTATAAAGTGTACGTTCGGATATTTTCAGGTCGGCTGCAGCGTTTTTCCGCTTGCCGTGATGGCGTTCTAATGCTTTGCGTATCATTTCTTTTTCCACTTCGTCAAGTGCCAAGTTCTCTTCTACATATTCTTCGGTGTCTTGTACTTCTGTGGGTTCGACAGGAGTGACACTGATAGGCGGTGTGTCGGGGGTGGCGATAGGATTTACTATCACAGGTGTATCGGGAATGACACTTACCGTGTTTTGCAGGTAATGTACAGGCATATTTTCGGAATGTGCCGCTTGTGTGCCTTGGCGTTCTGCCATGATGCTGTGCACTAATTTTTTCAGTTCGGTCACATCGCGGCGCATATCGAACAGTACTTGGTAGAGTATTTCCCGTTCGCTTTCGAATCCTTTCTTGTCGGAATGGCGTACGCCTAATAGCGAAGGCAGACGTGATTCAGGTTGTTCTGGCAAGTAGTTGCGCAGAATGTCGGGGGAGATGTCACGGTTGGTTTCTAATATGGAAATTTGTTCCGTAATATTTTTCAATTGGCGGATGTTGCCCGGCCATGGATAATGTACTAGTGTCTGTTTGGCTTCTTCGGTGAGTTGGATGGCTGGCATGTGGTATTTCTCTCCGAAGTCGGAAGCGAACTTGCGGAATAAGAGTACGATGTCATCCGCCCGTTCGCGCAAAGAAGGTACCTTGATAGGTACTGTGTTCAGGCGGTAGAATAAATCTTCGCGGAAACGGCCTTCGGCAATGGCATCGGCAAAGTTGACATTTGTAGCCGCTACGATACGCACATCGGTTTTTTGTACTTTCGATGACCCTACTTTGATGTATTCGCCCGATTCGAGCACACGCAGCAAGCGTGCCTGAGTGGACAGGGGGAGTTCGCCTACTTCATCAAGGAAGATGGTTCCTCCGTTAGCTTCAGCGAAGTAACCGTTACGGTCGCTGATGGCACCTGTAAAGGCTCCTTTTTCGTGTCCGAAGAGTTCGGAGTCGATAGTTCCTTCAGGGATGGCACCGCAGTTTACGGCAATATATGGCCCGTGTTTCCTTCGGCTGAATTGGTGGATAATTTGGGGGAAACTTTCTTTACCTACACCGCTTTCGCCCGTTACCAGTACTGATAGGTCGGTTGGGGCTACTTGCATGGCTATATCAATAGCCCGGTTCAGCCCTTCGGTATTTCCGATGATGCCGAACCTTAGTTTTATGCTTTGGATTTCAGATTTGTTCATGTTGGTACGTTCTTTCTCTGACAAAATTACAAAAATCTTGTTATATCCCGCAATTTTGGCAGGAAAATCTTAGAATACTGTGCGAATCATGAACCGGATGCCCCATTTGTTAGCAGTAGGCAGGTGGTTATAGTTCAAGCGCCGTACATATTCGATGTGCAACAGCTTGAATATATTGTGGATGCCTGCCGATATTTCTACGTAAGGTTTATGCGGATCCATTACGTAGCTGGAGTAGTCGTATCCTCCTGCGGGATTGTAATGTCCGGGGAACATCATGAGCATACCGTCGTTTCGGTTCTGTTCTAAGAACGGGTTGTTTTTGTCGGTTAATTTGCCCCATAAGCATTTTACGCCGATAAACTCGCGCCATTTCAGCTTCTTAAGCAACGGAATGCGATTGAACAGTTTGCCTTGCAGATTCCACGAGACATCAAGCGAGGCATAGCGGTCATTCAGGAATTCCATATTGTTAATCAGATTGAACGTTTCGTCTTGCAGGATGTATGACAAGTTTGCCGCAGGCATAATCAGCAAAGGGAAAGGTACTTTATTCCACTGGATGCCAGCATTGAGGTGCATGTCAATATTCCCCCACGAACTGAGCCAGAATCGTTTGTATGCACTGAAGTCGGTCATGTTATAAGTATAGTCACCTCCTAATACTCCTTTGAGCGCCAGTGTATGTTGGAGTATGAATATCGGCGCGTCGAGGTTGACGGGAAGACGGCGTTGTTTGGTGTTGACGAATGTTTCGCCAGGAGCATAACGGAATGCCAGCGAGGCTTCCGCTACGGTGATATCATGTGTGTTGAAAGGCGAATGCGTCCAGTCAGTGCCGGTCAGTGTGCCGTTGGCAATGGCTGATTGCAGTTGTTGTTCGCCCGACATCGTGCGGTAGAACAACCGTCCGCAAGGTTCGTAGTTGGCATAACGCAGGGTGGCGGTAGTCTTGAAACCGAATTCACGTTCGCGTTCATATTTTATGGTCGCTTTCCGTTCATAGTTATACTGGTCTACCGTACATACTTTGAATGAGGTGAATACGTTGTCCTTATCTGTGTTGATAAACTTGTCGGAAGGCAACATGTTGTCGTATTGGTACGTGAAAGTCAGCGAATGTTTGGGAAATTCGCGCGGCAGGTATTCTTTCTTATCGAACGAATATTCCACTTCACCCATATATTTCGATTTCTCATCCTTGAAGCCATACGCATAATATCCTTTTAAGAATAAGTGCGGGTTTAAGTTGGCGGTGGTCTGCGCAGAAGCACGCAGGCGCAACCCGTCGATATAGTTGCTCGAAATCATGGTGTTGATAGGGCCTATGTCGACTTTACTGTCGGGGGTAGAAGTTTCCACATAGTTTTCTACTAAAGCTTTCAAGAAGAACATGATGTACTTGAATCCTTTTATCCGGGAGAGGTCGTCCACGAAACTTCCCATACGCCGTTCCGATCCGGTGAGGTCTTCTTGCCGGTATTTGCTCCAGAAGTCATTATCGCGCATCATGGCGTTGACATCTTTTATCTCCTTGCCTTTTTGCTTGAAAAGTTGGTTGGCTATGGGGTCGAAACTGAAGTCGAAGTAGCGTGTGGTGCGTCTTACAAGGAAGCTGCCCAGCACTTTCTTCAGATAGGACATTTCACATAACATGTCGTCTTCCAGCAGCGTCCATTCCCCTGTAGACAATTCGCCGAATTTTTGGTCAATAACCATATTGTCTACGAAGTTGATGTCGGTTTTCTTGGGCAAGTTCAGGCGGCATTGTTTTACCCGGTAAGTAGAATCTGCCAAAATATAAAGGCTTCCCGTAAAGCCGAAGTCCTGTGAGTTATTGGGTACAAAAGTAAGGTGGAAGCACTTGTCGCGTTCCACATAGATTGTGTCCATGATGTAGAATTTGTAAAAGCGGATGCCCGCTTCAGAAATAGGGCTGTCGAACGGGTATTGCAGGAAACGGAAGCGGTCCTGGTAGATGTCGATATCTTGAAACACGTCTTTTAATACGGTAGTGAGCATATCACCCGTACTGAACAGTTCGTTTACGCCCGAAGAGTTCATGCCCCGGATGAAAGTTTTTTCCGATTGCGGCTCTTTGCGATAGATGTCTTCGTATACGGTTTCGTCTACCGAAAGCGGAAGGATGTATTTGCCCGTCACGTCACATTCTTCTACCTGGTCACGGAAGAACGGATATTTTTTGAACAGCCACGACTGGTCCAAACTGTCAGAAGTGATGTTGTTCTTGGCGAACATGATTTTCTGGTATTTGTAGAAACGGTAATAGTCTTTTTGCTTCAAGTCGGTTCTGCGCTTCGAGGCGATGACTTTTCGGATCATTTCTACGGCAGGGTTATTCTTGCGCGAATATTTTTCCTTTTTAGGCCGTATAATTACTTCGTCCAGCATTTGGTCGGCTCCTTTCATGCTGACGTTCAGTTCGCCGGTCTTTGCCGATACGATAATTTCTTGGGTTTCATATCCTACCATAGAGAAAGTCAGCTTAGTCCATCCGGCATGATAGGAAATGGTGTATTTCCCTTCCAAATTGGTAATAGTCCCTATCCCTTTCCCGTCGTAGTATACGTTCAGGTAAGGGATAGGTTCGCCTGTATCCGCATCGACTACCACCCCATGGATTTGGGCTGACGCTTCCATCATGCAAAGCCATCCTATTATAATAAGCAGTAATCGTTTCACTATGTTCATATATATATTATTATATAAATAATTGGTCATAAAATTAATGTCTCCACACGCAGATAGCATCGGTTGTGCGTGTGTCTGTGCTTTGTAAACGGGAGCGAAATTACACCACTTTCTTGTTTCTGACAAATGAGAGACACTGAAAACCTGTAAAAGCACCTACTTTTATGTAGTATTAACCATTATTATAAATGTGAAGCCTCGGTTTGTGTGTCTATCCGGTGTGTGTTTTCTGCATCAGGCATACATTCTTGTAGCCGCTTCCCGTGCGTATCCAGTCTTTTAGTGTACCGCTGCAGGTATATCCTTGTTTCTCGAACAAGCGTAGGCTGGCGGTGTTGTCTGTACGGATATACGCATAGAGTTGGTGGATGCCCAGTATGTCGAAGCAATGCCGTTCCAATAGGCGGAGCGCTTCGGAGGCAATACCTTGATGTCGGCATTCCGCTTTCACTACGATGCCTACTTCCGCACGCAAGCTCCTGGCTTCGAAAGCGAACAGGTCAATGATGCCGGCTGTCTTCCCGGTGTTAAGTTCTATCATCAGGCGGAGTTGTCCGTCGGCGAAGAGGTCGTTCTGGTTTTCGGCGATGTATCGCTTTAGTTGGTAGCGTGAATAAGGGCCTGTAGCAGGTCCGTTCTCCCAAAACGTTTCGTCGTTTTCGAACAGCCACATTTCATCGACATCATCGGGCTCGGGGGCACGCAGACGGATGCGCTCGGTATAAAGGGGCATAGTCATTCGGTGAAAGAGTTGTCAGACAGGTGGAGTTCGTTCTGCAGCCGTTCTTTGCCGGGTATGCAGAATAATGATGCAATCAGTGACATACCCGCACAGAGCAGTCCCGTATTGTCCATTGTCCAATAGTAAACGGAAAGCCCGAATAGCGTAGGCACGGTCAATAAAGCTATGCGTATTTCGTTCCAGCGGCGATAACTTTTCAAGGCTTCGGCAAGAGGCAAAGTTGTTATGTATCGGGTGAGCGAAAGGCTGAAGAGGCGCAACGAGAGAGGGATAAAGCATACCGTGAGCAGGATGCCCGTTACTTGCAGGATGTATTCCGTTTGTGCGTCATCTGCGAGAATCCCTTGCGGCAGAAGGTCGCATTCGTACAGTGTTGCCAAAAGCAGGCTCAATATCCAAAGTAAGGCGTATTCTCCTTTCAGAATCCGTACCAGTCGTTTCAGTTCTTTTTCCATGGGATAAATAGTAAATTGTAAATAGTCAAATTGTAAATAAAATCACATTGTTGTTCCGGTAAATACGATGCGGTTGGCAATAGATCGTCCCAAGGTGATTTCATCGGTATATTCCAGTTCGTCGCCGATAGAGATGCCTCGCGCGATAATGGTAAGCTTTACATTGTAGGGAGCCAGCTTGCGGAAGATATAAAAGTTGGTTGTGTCTCCTTCCATTGTTGAGCTGAGCGCCAGAATTACTTCTGATATAGTGCCCGTTTTTACCCGTTCCACCAAAGTCTCTATTTGCAAGTCTGAAGGTCCGATGCCGTCCATGGGCGAGATGACTCCTCCCAGTACGTGATACAATCCTCGGTATTGCTGGGTGTTCTCTATCGCCATTACGTCGCGGATATTCTCTACTACACAGATGGTCGATGCGTCACGCGAGGGATTGGAGCAAATCTGGCATACGTCCGTATCCGAGATGTTATGGCACACTTTGCAATACTTCACCTCACGCTTCAGACGGATGAGCGCGTTGCCGAACGCCTCTACCGCTTGTGTGTCTTGACGGAGCAGGTAGAGCACCAGCCTCATGGCGGTTTTCCTGCCGATGCCGGGCAATTTGGCAAATTCGTCTACAGCCTTTTCTAATAATACGGATGGGTATTGTTGGTTCATCGTTTTGTTTCCCTTATCTGTTTTCGGAGTGCAAATGTACGAAAAATCCGGATTCTTTGGGTATGCAGTAAGGAAAACTTTCGGATACGACAGGTCGTTTCAGTAGTTTCATCAAATGAAAACTAGCGTTTCAGCCTGATGAAACTGCTGAAACAACCGCTTGCTCCGTCCTCCGTGATGCGTTGTCCGGATAAAAGGGCGTTTTTCAATTGATAATCAACTTATACCCGATGCCGCGCACATTCACGATGCGGATGCGTTCATCGCGAGAGAGTTTGTGGCGGAGTTTGGTGATGAACACGTGCAGGCTGCGCTGGTTGAAGAAGGTGTCATTGCCCCATAGGTCTATCAGGATGTCTTGCATCGGGGTCACTTCGTTCCGGTTTTCACAGAGGCGGCGGAGGATTTCGCTTTCGCGGTGCGAAAGTTCGGTTTCGCTTCCGAGGTACGAAAGGCGTTGGGTGGTGGCGTTGAAGCGGTATCTGCCTATTTCGAATTCCGTTGCGGGAAGTTGGTTTTCCGAGGCGGGATAGCGGGATGCCCGTCCTAAGAGTGCCTTGATGCGCACGATGAGTTCCTGCATTCCGAACGGCTTTTTCAAGTAATCGTTTCCGCCTAATTCGAAGCCCTCTACCACGTCGTTCGTGGCAGAGCGGGCGGTGAGGAAGAGTACGGGTGTCTGCTTGTCTTGCCGTCGGATGCGGCGCACCATTTCGAATCCGTTCATGCGGGGCATCATCACGTCCGCCACCAGCACGTCGGGCTTTTCTGCGAAGAACCGTCCGAGCCCTTCTTCTCCGTTTTTCGCCAGGCGGATGCAGAAGCCTTGCCCTTCCAGGGTGTCTTTGATAATCAGGGCGAGGGTCTCTTCGTCTTCTACTAACAATACGTTGATAAGTGATTCTTCATTTTTCATGCTTCATTCTTAATTTAATCGTAAATTCGCTTCCTCGTCCCGGTTCGCTCTTCACTTCCACCGTTCCGCCGTGTTTCTCGGTCAGGGTCTTTACGTAATACAGTCCCAGTCCGTAGCCCTTTACGTCGTGCAGGTTTCCGGTAGGCACGCGGTAGAACTTATCGAACACGTGACGTTGCTTGTCGTGAGGGATGCCGATGCCCTGGTCGCTGACGGAGAGGATAAACCAGCCGTTTTCGGTACGGCATTTTATTTCGACTTGTGCTTCGCCAGGCGAATACTTGATAGCATTGTCGATAAGGTTGCTTACGATGTTGCCGAAATGCGTGCGGTCGGCATATACGGTCAGGTTCTCCGGCTCGATGCGGAGGGTGATGCCGGTGGGCTTGTCCGCTTTCAGTTTGTGTTGTTCGATAAGGGGCATGATGACTTCTTCGGGCGGGAAGGTTTCCGGATGTAGGCGGAAAGTTTTCCGGCGTTCCATCGACATGCCGAGTATTTGTTCTACCAGTCCGCTTAGCCTTCGGAGCTGTTCCTGGCAGATGCGCAGGTATTGTTCGCGTTTTGCTGGGTCGGTTCCTGTATCGAAGTTGAGCAAGGCATCGCTGGCGGCGTATGCCACGGCGATGGGCGTTTTCAGCTCGTGGGTTATGTTGTTGGTAAAATCAGTTTTCATTTCTTCCAATGTCTTTTGGCGCAGGAGGGTGCGGATGAGGAAGCCGAACGCAAATCCTAAGATAATCAGTATCAGTGCCGATGCGGTCAGGATGCCTGCCATTTGGGCAAGCACGATGTTTTCTGTCGGTTCCAGAATGAGTAGGTAGTTCCAGTTTCCGTGTAGGTCATAACTGTAGTTGTAAGAGGTGGCTTGTGGGGAAGGGCGATAATCGGCTGTGCCTCCGATGGCTAGTGTGTCGGTGAACGTGTAGCTCGAATCAACGGTGCTTCCCCGGTGCAGATGCATCAGCCGGTAAGGTGTATCGATGCCGATGTGGAGAAGCTCTTTTCTCAGCAGGCTATCGAAAACGGCGAAATCGGGGTCATTCAGTACGTCCATGGCTGCGTGCAGCCCTTGCTGGAAGTTGGAGGCGAGTTCGTCAGCCGAGCTCTTGTTACTGAAGAGCATGGTGGCGATGTCGGCTTGCAGGGCGGCTTGCGGGGTGGGGACGGTGTCGGCAGTGTTACGTTCCCAGATGGAGACGCGGATGGTGTCGCCATGCTTGACGCTTCGGATGGTATGGGTCTTCGTGAACGCCCGTTCATCGTCGTATCCGGTCGAGACGGTCACCTGGGCTTGTGCCGACGAATCATTCTGCATCCGCCTGACGCGCACAATCATTTCGTTGTAATCGCTCGTGCGCAGGGCTTCGCGGATGTCTTTTTCCATTTCGCTCCGTTGGGTGTGGTAAAGGTTGGTCAGCCAATAGGTTTGGTAGGCGAATACGCCCGTCAGCGAGAGGATGACCAGCAGGGTGATGTATCTCAGAGGCAGTTTCATGCGTTGGTCTTTTTTCGATTCGTTTTTTCTCTGCGATTCCGTCCTGCATCGTGCAGGAAGCTTTCGCAAGCTGCGGTTCCTTGCTCCTGTCAGGAGGGAGCTTTCGCAGGGCAAAGATAGGGCTTTCCGTTCAATCTTGTGGAAAACGGTAAGACTAAATAACACTTCCGGTAACACTCGGTAAGACGGGGGATAGGGCGGGTTTCGCGGAAAACGACGAACTTTGCCGTATTAAACAAAGAACGGAAATACGATGAAACAACTGGTTTTGATTATCGGGCTGGCGGCTTTCGGGGCAAAGCTTCCGGCTCAAGAAGCAGTAGATAGCTTATTGACGGGCGACGTGCAGACGGACAGCCTGTTTCAGACGTTGCCCGAAGTGATGGTGGAAGGCGAACGTCCCGTGGTCAAGGCTTTGCCTGGGAGGCTGGAATACGACTTGCCCCGCATGATTGCGCAGAAACCGATAGATAATGTATATGATGCATTGAAAGAGCTTCCGGGCGTGGTAGAGATGAACGGCAGATTGACGTTGGGGGCACGAGGCGTGACGGTCGTATTGGACGGAAAAGTGACGAATATGAGTGCCGGACAGCTTTATTCGTTATTGAAGTCGATGCCTGCCAGCCGCATTGAGCGGGTAGAGGTAATGTACAATGCTCCGGCACGTTATCAGGTGCGGGGCGCACTGATAAACGTCCGCCTACATCATCGCATCGGCGACCCTGGCTCGGTGCAGGGCGAAGCGTTTGCCAAATATGACCAACAGCATGAAGCTTCGTTTGAGGAGCGTGCCTCCTTATTATATAATGGAGGGAAGTTTTCGGCGGATTTCCTTTACTCGCATACGCACGGCGAGAGTTACAACACGACCGACAAAGAGGCGCGCCACTGGCAGGAGGCGGAGGATGAAACCTGTCTGATAGAGAATCACGAGACGGGGCGCAGACGGAATCATACACATACCTTCCGTCTTGGCGCCGATTACCGGTTTGCCGAAAATCATACGCTGGGCTTTGTCTATAATGGGAGTTACGATACCAGCCATTATAACCAATATACTACGGGCACACAGACTGCAACGACCTTGGGCAATCAGGAATCATGGCTTCACGATGGGCGGTTGGATTATCAGGCTCCGTTCGGGCTGAAGGCAGGCGTAGAGTTTACATGGTATCATGCGCCAGGCAGCCAGCGTCTCGCCAGCGAAATGGAGGAGACGGACATGGACTTTTATACCGAAGACGCGCAGCGCATCAATGCCTGGAAGTTTTATCTCTCGCAAGAGCATCAGCTCGGCCGCGGCTGGGGGCTGAACTACGGAGCGGTTTATACAACGAGTGTGGATAATTCGTACCAGCGGTATTCGGGGGATGAAGGATTGCCTTCGGACATGGCTTCACGGCGAAGGGAACAGACGCTGAATGTATATGCGGGCTTCAGCAAGTCGTTCGGCGAAGACCTGTCGGTGGATTTCTCGCTGGCAGCCGAGCATTACCAGACTCCGGCGTGGGACGAATGGGACTGGTATCCGAACCTGACGGCTACGTATAAACCGTCCGCCAGCCATCTTGTGCAGCTTTCTTTCAGCAGCGACAAGCGTTATCCCGATTATTGGGCGGTGCAGGACGCGGTGTCTTATCTGGGCGGGGGTTACTCGGAGGTGCAGGGCAATCCGCAGCTGAAGCCTTCGAAAGACTATAATCTGACGCTGATATACATGCTGAAATCGAAATATACTTTTGCCGCATGGTTCAGCCATACGGAAGACTATTTCACGCAGACGCTTTATCAGTCGCCCGAACGCTTGGTGGAAATCTACCGCTACCTGAACTTTAATTTCCAACGGCAGGCGGGCATTCAGGCTTCCGTTCCTTTTAAGATAAAGAAATGGCTCGACTCGCGCTTGACGCTGATGGGCGTATGGATGCGCGAGAAAGACGCCGACTTCTATGATATGCCTTTCGACCGGCGCATCGCTTACGGCATGGCGGTGTGGAACAATACTGTTACGCTTTCTACCCGTCCGGACTTGCGCTTGACGCTGAACGGTTTCGTGCGCAGCAAAGCTCATCAAGGCACGTACGATTTGCCTGCCAGCGGGAATGTGGACGTAGCGTTGCGTTACGCTTTCGCCGATAAGAATTGCATCCTCTCGGCTTGGTGCAAGGATATTTTCGAGACCGCGGGCATCGACCCGTATATCCGCATCGCCCGCCAGTGGGTGACAAACGATTATTCATGCTACCGCTCTGTAGGCTTATCGTTTACGTGGAAATTCGGAGGTTATCAGGAGAAGCATCGGGAAGCGGTGGATACATCCCGTTTCAAATAACGGGAATTTATTTGGAAGATTGAACATTTCTGCTTATCTTGGCGACCGAAACGAATCTTTTGTTAATGTAAAATGAAATAAACACGTAAAGTTGCCATGAAAAAGTCTGATTTGCTGTTCATCGTGATTGTTGTAGCGATATTCATTCCGTTTGTTGTGTTCGAACCGTTGTATGAAGGTTATAAAGCGTTTAATGCTTCCCACGGTATGGTGATGAGTTTCTTGAAATTCGCAGTTTTGTCTACCTTGGGCGAATTGCTGGGGCTTCGTCTGAGTTCGGGCAAATATTTGAAAGCGGGTTTCGGTATTGTCCCTCGTGCGGTAGTGTGGGGGATATTGGGTATGGGAATCAATCTGGCGATGATTGTATTTGCCAATGGCGTACCGGTGGCATTGGAATACATTGGCTTGAACGGCGCTTCTTCCTTTATGGCAGGTCCGTTTTGTGCGGCAAAGGTGCTGGTGGCTTTTTGCATTTCGGTAGCGATGAACAGTATTTTCGCTCCTGTATTCATGACGTTCCATAAGATAACCGATACGCATATATTGGATTGTGGCGGTTCGGTACGGGCTTTGGTAACGCCGATTCCGATGACCCGCATCATTACGCATTTGAACTGGGATGTGCAGTGGAACTTTGTATTTAAGAAGACCATTCCGCTTTTTTGGTTTCCTGCCCATACCATTACTTTCCTGTTGCCGAGCGAAGCGCGTGTCTTGTTCGCCGCTCTGCTGGGTGTGGCTTTGGGAGTCTTATTGGCGGTAGCAGCCCGAAAGAAGTCTTCGTAATCGTTTTGATTTTCTTTGATGATTTTGTTTGGCGGGGTATAAATCAATGTGTGATTAAATGGGTTAGAATCTGTTTCAGGTAGTCTTCTTTTTACGGTTTCCGTTCCAAAACCGTACGGTTTCCGAACCAAAAACATACGGTTTCCGTCCCAAGAACGTACGGTTTTGGGACGGAAACTATAAAAGGATGCCGTTCGCATCGATAACATAACCCAAATGTGAACTTAAATGTTTTGGATGTAGTTAAGGACTGATTATAAATGTACGTGTCAGGTTCTTCTTTGATTCATTCAAGACGGTCTGCTGAATATTTTGTACACGGATGTGATTTCTAATAAAAAGTGATAGAGAAATTGAAGAATCAAATAGAATTTACAATAAAAACAGGTATATTTGTAAAAAATATGGCTCACGATGAACGCTCTTTGCCGGACTTTTCTTATCTTTGACCCGTTGCAAATAGCAACGGACATAATTTAGGAAGCGTTTAGCTTTATCCTTTTCAGAGAATCTGGACAATTCACTGCGCAAAAGGATAAGAAAGCGTTCTCCTTTGGTATCGGTATATATGTTTCTCAACGTATAGAGCCAAAGGTGTGAGCCATTTTCTTATTTTATTTGCGCGGGCAAGTCCAGAGCCTTCTGAAAGAATAAAGAAAAACAGGCTCACACTTCTTTTTATGTTTGCCATCCTTAATCTTTTGACGCACCGTGGGGTCTGTCGGTGCATGAATTGAAGCCATGAAAAACAAATTCTGGAAAAAAGCGAACATCTTTTTGTTGCTGGCATTTTTGTTGGCAGGTGTAGGGGCTTGTAAGTATGACGATGATGCCTTGTGGGACAAAGTCAATTCTTTGGATGACCGTGTAACTGCTGTAGAAGGGCAGTTGGAGCAAACGAATTCCGGTCTTAACGCAATCAGTACGATTATCAATGCTTTGCAAGACAAGGTTTATGTAGAAAGCGTGACGGAGACGGGGGACGGGTATCAGATTAAGTTTTCCAATGGAGAAAGTGTCACCATTAAAGACGGCAAGGATGGTGAGGACGGAAAAGACGGTAAAGACGCTCCGGTTATTGGCGTTGATGAATTTGAAGGAAAGTATTACTGGGTGCGGATTATAGACGGGGTGAAGACCTGGTTGACAGATGAAGGTGGCAATAAGCTTCCCGTTACGGGTGAAGATGCCGTGACCCCTCGGTTGAAGGTGAATGCCGATGGTTATTGGTTGGTTAGCTATGACGGAGGTGCAACGTTCGATTTGTTGCAAGACGAAAACGGCAATCCGGTGAAAGCCATAGGTGAAGACGGTAAAGACGGAGCGGACGGCACGGATGGGAATGACGGAACAGACGGAAACTCGTTCTTTAGCGATGTGAGGATTGAAGGCGATGAATTGGTGTTGACATTGGCGGATGGCACTGTGTTGCGGATTGCAATCAACAATATAGCAGGCGTTTCATCCCCTGTGCATGAAACTTCAGAGAATTATGATATAACTTACCAGTATAACGATGGGGTTATTGTCTTAAACGAGAGGGCGCAAGTTTATCTGGAAAAAGTAGAGGAAGACAGTATTTTGTTTTTCTCTTCTTCGACTCCTGCCAATATATTGCCGGAAGTGGGCGATATCATTTCGGCTAAAGTTACGGAAAAGACTCCTTACGGGTTAGGCAATGAAGTCATTTCGCGTACGGAAGAAGACGGTTTAATAAAATGTGTCACGTCTGTCGCTCCGCTTGACGATATATTCGAAGTGTTGGAACTTACTTCTAGCTTCTCGCTTACTGATTTAGTGGAAAACGAGGGAGGCTTTTACGATGAAGAAGGGAATTATTACGAGTATACCATCGAGAATGTGGACGACATGATGGCTGAGGCTGGCACAAGAGCTTCTGTCGGGTCGAAAGAAGCTTTGGTGATTCCGCTTAATAAACCTACATCAAACGGTCCTTACGCGAAGGCAAACTTGCTTTTGGGTGGAATCTTTACTTTTAATAAGAGCAAGGAAAACAAGACGTTTGAATGTTCTTTAGAGCCTTCTTTCGGGGTTGCAGGAGAATTAGGAGTAGCTGGTGAGTGGATTGACGGAAATGTATTAGAGTTGATAAGGAAAATACCGGTTTTTAAGGCTTCGTTACCCATTGGAGGGGTAATTAACTTGCGTCCTTTCTTGAATTTTGCCGCTAATCTTGCCGTAGAAGGAAGCGGAAGTATGTCTTTAGGCTTTAGCCGTAATTTTAGTTTTAAGTGCGGCTGGACAGAGGAAGGATGGTTTAACCGAAATACTTCTTCCGCATTTACTTTGGATGAAGTCTTTAATTCGTTTGCTATCAACGGTGAAGTGGGGATTGGTCCCAAAGGAAGTTTTGAATTGGGATGCGGGTTGTACACCGAGGATTTGTCTGTATCGGTAGTCGCAGAGCCTTTTTTGAAGTTTGGAGCGGAGTTAGGCATATCAGGGGAGAAAGGAAATAACCGCTGGCAGATTGGAGGACAGTCGGCGAAATTAGATTTGACCTGTGATTTTATAGGGGAAATAAGAGCGAAACTATTCAACTGGGAATTGTATGGGAATAAAGTGGAGTTGGCGGAAGTTAACTTGTTGAACCTGAAGACACCGATTTTCCCAGAACTGGAAAACGGCTCTTTGAGCGTTGCTTTAACAAATGAAGAGCCGTTGACGTTTGATGCACAATATACAGCGACAGGCGGTGCTTTGGCTAAATTGCTGGGCGGAATGCCTTCCATGAGGGTTGATAAGGATGATGCCGAAGTGTATCATATCATTGATGACCAGGAAATCAATTGGACGACACCGACAACCTTAAATTATGAATTGACCGGTTTGGAAAAGGATGTCACTTATACGGCTGTTCCTTGTATCTATATCGGTGACGCTTGTTATGAATGGGAAGGCGTTGACTTTTTGTCAGAAGGAGAAGAGGACGAACGTTTGGATGACGTAGTGCCTGAAGAAATTCGTGATAAGATGGAAGAATATATGCCTATTTATGGCGGTGTTAATCCTCCTAATATAGAAGGAACTTTTCTTGCAAGTCCGTTTGTGGCTGTTTATTGTGAAGATGAAGGAAACGGTGGGTATGCTCCTGGAACCGTGATGAGTAATCCAATGAGACTTCATTTTTATAACCAAAATCCAGTCGATAATACATTAGATTATCAAAGTCAAGAAGGGTCTATAGCATCATATAGTGGAGAAGGAGTATTTATTAGTGGAACAGGTAATGATTTTACAATTTTCTTTAATTCTATCGGTGTAAGTCATGGCATTGATACGAAAATAGCCCTTGTCGTTTCTGGAACAAAAACAGATAACGGTATAAAAGACCTTTATTATGCATTTGTTATGGTTGAAAAAGGGGATGATCCTTTAGGCGAATTGATGGCAGAAGGTGTCTTTCGGGTATTTAAGGATGAAGACGGCTTAAGTACTCCGGCATCACGTTCTGCATTTACTCGGTCTGCTTCTGAAGAATTAGAGGATTACATTTCTCCTTTGATTCGTGGAATGAATTATAAAGAATAGTGTGAATTGCATTATTATCAGATTGTTAGATTTGATGTTGTGTGTTAAATAGTTGGTGGGTAAAATGTATAGTTTTGCCCACCAAGTGTATTATCTGTTTGTGAAAAATTCACGGAATTCGTTTAACGGGACATTGCTTAATTTCTGTGTATTCATGCGAAAGAAGGGATGGAAAGGTTTTCCATGTATTTTGAATATTCTTTATTCTCTATCAGATTCTTGAAATCCGGATTTCGTTTCATCATGAAAACCGTGTCAGGAGATATGAGTTTGTGTTGCTTTATGCTTTCCACTTTCCATCCGTGTTTTTGCAAATCTTCCGTTAACGTATGTTCGTGGATGCAGTATTCGAGGTATTGGCGTACTACTTCACCGAAAGATTGTTTGGCTTCAATCTCACTTTTGCCATATCCGGAGATGTCAAGGGCAGGGCAATAAGCAATATATGTTTCTTCTTCCGTGAAAATATACACACCTAAAACCAGATTAACCTGTGATTCTCCGGTGTTGTAGGCTGCTTTAAATGAATGAGTAGACATAAATTGAGTTTTAGATTTTTGGCAAAGATAGTGATTCTTGCCCAAACCGCCATTGTTTTCTAACATAAATTCTCCCTTGCTTATGTGAATATTAGCTGAAAAGTTTTCCGGATATTCTTTTTTCTTATAAATTTGCAGCCTAAATTCGGGAAGGGTATTTCCGAAGAAAAAACGAAAAAAGATAAATGCATTCTATATGAGCAAGAAATTTACCGAATATTCACAACTGAACCTTTCAGACATCAACAAGGAAGTGCTGAAGAAATGGGACGAGAACGATGTGTTCTCCCGCAGTATGACGGAACGTGAAGGGCATCCTTCTTTTGTATTCTACGAAGGACCTCCCTCGGCAAACGGTATGCCGGGCATCCACCACGTGATGGCGCGTACGATTAAGGACACTTTCTGCCGTTATAAGACCATGAAAGGTTTTCAGGTGAAGCGCAAAGCCGGTTGGGACACACACGGATTGCCCGTGGAACTTGGTGTAGAAAAGGCGTTGGGCATTACGAAAGAAGACATAGGCAAGACCATATCGGTGGCTGAATATAACCAGCATTGCCGCACGGACGTGATGAAGTTCACCAAGGAATGGACTGACCTGACTCACAAAATGGGTTATTGGGTAGACCTGAACAATCCGTATATCACGTATGATAACCGCTATATCGAAACTCTGTGGTGGCTCTTGCAGCAACTTTATAAGAAAGGCTTGTTGTATAAAGGATATACCATCCAGCCTTATTCTCCGGCGGCAGGTACGGGACTTAGCTCGCACGAACTGAACCAGCCGGGATGTTATCGGGACGTGAAAGACCTGACCGTAGTAGGGCAGTTCAAGATAAAGAACCCGAAGCCCGAAATGGCTGAGTGGGGAACTCCTTATTTCTTAGCCTGGACCACGACTCCGTGGACGTTGCCTTCGAATACCGCGCTCTGCGTAGGCCCGAAGATAGATTATGTAGCCGTTCAGACTTACAATCCTTATACTTCTGAAAAGATAACGGTAGTGTTGGCAAAGGCTTTGCTTTACACGCACTTCAACAAGAAGGCGGAAGGCATGGCATTGGAAGACTATAAGCCGGGCGATAAGCTGGTGCCGTTTAAGGTGGTAGGCGAATACAAAGGGCCGGACTTGGTAGGCATGGAATACGAACAACTCTTCCCGTGGGTGAAACCTGTAGAATTGGACGAGGACGGAAACTGGCGCGATGCTTCTGCCAAAGCTTTCCGTGTCATTCCGGGTGATTATGTAACCGTAGAAGACGGTACGGGTATCGTTCATATCGCTCCTACCTTCGGTGCGGACGATGCTTTCGTGGCAAAAGCCGCTGGCATCCCTTCGCTCTTCATGATTAACAAGAAAGGCGAGACACGCCCGATGGTTGACCTGACCGGAAAATTCTACCAGCTGGATGAACTGGACGAAAAGTTTGTTGCCGAATGCGTGAATACCGATATATATAAGGAGTATCAAGGCAGATGGGTGAAGAACGCATACGACCCTGCCTTCACCGTCGATGGCAAATATGATGAAAAGGCTGCGCAAGCGGCTGAGTCGCTCGATGTATATATCTGCATGAAGATGAAGCAAGCGAATCTGGCATTCAAGATGGAAAAGCACGTGCACAACTATCCGCACTGCTGGCGTACCGACAAGCCGGTGCTTTACTATCCGCTCGATAGCTGGTTTATCCGCTCTACGGCTTGCAAGGAACGGATGATTGAGCTGAACAAGACCATCAACTGGAAACCGGAATCGACCGGTTCGGGACGTTTCGGCAAATGGCTGGAGAACCTGAACGACTGGAACTTGAGCCGTTCGCGCTATTGGGGAACTCCGCTTCCTATCTGGCGCGACGAGGATGGCGCGGAAATCTGCATTGGCTCGGTAGAAGAACTGTACAATGAAATCGAAAAAGCGGTTGAGGCTGGCTTCATGAAGGAAAATCCGTATAAGAAGTTGGGCTTCGTTCCGGGAAAATATACGAAAGAAAATTACGATAAGATAGATTTGCACCGTCCGTATGTAGACGATATCGTCCTGGTTTCGCCTGCAGGCAAACCGATGAAGCGTGAAGCGGACCTGATAGACGTTTGGTTCGATTCGGGTTCGATGCCTTACGCTCAACTCCACTATCCGTTCGAGAACAAAGAACTGGTAGATAGCCGTTCGTATTATCCGGCGGATTTCATCGCCGAAGGTGTAGACCAGACCCGCGGATGGTTCTTTACCCTCCATGCGATAGCTACGATGGTATTCGATAGCGTGGCTTACAAGAATGTCATTTCCAATGGATTGGTGTTGGATAAGAACGGCAATAAGATGTCGAAGCGTTTGGGCAATGCGGTAGACCCGTTCAGTACCATCGAGAAGTTCGGTTCCGACCCCTTGCGCTGGTACATGATTACGAACTCGGCTCCGTGGGATAACCTGAAGTTTGATACGGACGGAGTGGACGAAGTGCGCCGCAAGTTCTTCGGCACCTTATATAATACTTATTCGTTCTTTGCTCTTTATGCCAATGTAGACGGCTTTACCTATGCCGAAAAAGACGTGCCGGTATCAGAACGTCCGGAAATCGACCGCTGGATTCTGTCTTTGCTCAATTCGTTGATAAAAGATGTAGATGCTTGCTTCAATGATTACGAACCTACAAAGGCAGGACGTCTGATTACAGACTTTGTAAACGATAACCTGAGTAACTGGTATGTGCGCCTGAACCGGAAACGTTTCTGGGGAAGCGCGATGTCGCAAGACAAATTGTCGGCTTACCAAACTTTGTACACTTGTTTGGAAACGGTGGCGAAACTGATGGCTCCGATTGCTCCGTTCTATGCCGACCGCCTGTATATGGACTTGATTAAGGTGACGGAACGTGACCATGTGGTATCGGTACACCTGGCGAACTTCCCCGAAGCGAACGAAAGTCTGATAGACAAGGAACTGGAAGCCCGTATGCGGATGGCTCAGGATGTTACTTCCATGATATTGGCCTTGCGCCGTAAGGTGAACATCAAGGTGCGCCAGCCGCTGCAGTGCATCATGGTTCCTGTAGTCGATGAAGAGCAAAAACGTCATATCGAGGCAGTGAAAGACCTGATTCTGAATGAAGTGAACGTGAAGGAACTTCAGTTTGTAGAAGAAGCCGGCGTGCTGGTGAAGAAGGTGAAATGCGACTTCAAGAAGCTGGGACCGAAATTCGGAAAGCGTATGAAAACCGTAGCCGCAGGTGTAGGTGAGATGTCGCAGGAAGCTATTGCCGAACTGGAACGGAACGGGAAATACGCCCTTCAATTGGCAGATGGTGAAGCCATGATTGAAGCATCGGATGTGGAAATCTATAGCGAGGACATTCCGGGCTGGCTGGTAGCGAACGAAGGCAAGCTGACCGTGGCTTTGGAAGTGACCATCACCGAAGACCTGCGCCGTGAAGGTATCGCCCGTGAACTGGTGAACCGCATCCAGAATATTCGGAAGAGTAACGGATTTGAAATAACGGATAAGATCCATATCGTCTTGTCTAAAAATCCGGACACCGATGATGCGGTAAAAGAATATAATACCTATATTTGTAATCAGGTATTGGCAGACTCATTGGATTTGGCAAATGAGGTGCCGGGTGGTGTTGAACTGAACTTTGATGATTTTACATTGTATGTGAAGGTATCAAAACTCTAATATTAACTTTAAAACATTTATCTTATGGCTGAAAAAACAAGATACTCTGACGCTGAACTCGAGGAATTCCGCGCCATTATCATGGAAAAGCTTCAGCTCGCGGAACGCGACTATGAAAAATTGAAAAGCAGTATCATGAATACGGACGGCAATGATACGGACGATACTTCTCCTACTTATAAGGTATTGGAAGAAGGTGCCAATACCTTGTCGAAGGAAGAAACAACCCGCTTGGCTGCCCGCCAGTTGAAGTTCATCCAGAACCTGCGTGCCGCATTGGTGCGTATCGAGAACAAGACGTATGGCATCTGCCGCGAAACGGGTAAGCTGATTCCGAAGGAACGTCTGCGTGCCGTGCCTCATGCTACGCTGAGTATTGAGGCGAAGAACCATGGCGTAAAATAAATTGTTTATGTTCCATCGCAGATTACATGGATTGAATCACTTGCTTAATCCGTGTAATCTGTGATGAACTTGATAGAAAAGAGGATAGATGAAGAAAATTCTGACGCAAGGGCGTTTGGCGGCTCTGATAGTCTTATTGGTATTGGTGATTGACCAAGTAATTAAGATTTGTGTGAAGACGGGAATGTATTTACACGAACACATCCGTATCGCCGATTGGTTTTATATTTATTTTACTGAGAATAACGGTATGGCTTTCGGGATGGAGTTTCTTCCTAAACTGCTCTTGACCTTGTTCCGTATTGTTGCGGTAGTTTTCATTTCATGGTATTTGTATAAGATTACCAATCGGAAAGAAAAATTGAAGACAGGTTACGTGGTGTGTTTGGCGTTTGTCTTGGCTGGTGCTGTAGGCAATATCATCGACTGTGTGTTCTATGGTGAAGTCTTTAGTGAAAGCACTTCTTATGCCTTGGCGCATTGGGTGCCGGTAGGAGAAGGGTATGGGACATGGCTTCATGGCAAAGTGGTCGATATGTTTTATTTCCCTATCATTGATACTTATTGGCCCGAATGGATGCCCTTTTGCGGAGGTGAGCGTTTTATTTTCTTTAGCCCGATATTCAATTTTGCCGATGCGTCTATCAGTTGCGGCATGATAGCTTTGTTGCTTTTCTATAGTCATACATTGGGGCAAGAGTTCCAGCATAGCGAGGAAGCAAAGGAAAAAGATAAGTCTGCATGAAGAAAAGATTGTATATAGCGATTGCTGTGAGTCTTTTATCCGCGTGTGGGAAGAAGGTTCCCGATGACATTATCCAGCCGGATGCGATGCAAGATTTGCTGTATGATTATCACTTGGCTTCTACTATGGGTAGTTCGCTTTCTTATGACGAGTCATATCAGAAGGACGCTTATTTCGAATATGTCTTTCAGAAGCATAACGTGACCGAAGCCGAGTTTGATTCATCCATGGTGTGGTACACCCGTCATGCCGAGGAGTTGGCGGCTATTTACCGGAGCCTTCAGGAACGTTTGGAACGTGAAGAGAAGCAGATGAAGGAACAGGTGGCGAAACGGGATAACCAGATTGATGTCTCCATGTCGGGTGATACGGTAGACGTTTGGCAAGACCGCACGTTGTATTGGCTTTCCGCTTCTTCGCTGACCAATAAAGTGGTGTTCGACTTAAAGACCGATACCACATTCAAGCCTCAGGATGCTATGGAACTTCAAGCCGATTTCCATTTCATTCCTTCAAAGGCAACTTCAGGGAAAGCGGTTATGGCGCTTAATTTCTATTTTGATAACGATAGTGTGCAAGGCTTGACACGCGTTGTCACCCGTCCGGGCAAGCAACGCTTGTACCTGCGTCCCGATTCGGCATTTACTATCCAAAGCATCAGCGGATTCATTTATTATTCGAACAATGAGCATCCCGACGCTTCTTTGCTGGTTGATGACATTTGTCTCACTCGTTATCATAATCTGGTTGCGTCAGAGCCTTCGGTTACATCTCATGGTGAACCGGAAGCAGGAACAGATACCTTGAACAAAACGGTTCAAGAGGTGCAGAAGATAAACCGTAGCCGTTTGCAGCCGATGCGTAAAATGGAAAACCGGAAACAAGAAGAACAGAAATGAGGCGTGTTGCTACTCATCGGGCGTATGATTTAATGACATCACAATGGGTGTTTTCCCCCGTGATAGAATTGGATGAAGACGGAAGTGTGTGCCGGATTTATCCGCTGACCGAAGAAATCAGCCATACCGAATGGTTGCCCGGTGTGATTCTTTTATCTCCTTGTTCTGTAAGCAAGCGTGTGGGTGAGGGATTTTCTATGTTTATCGAGCGGATAACCAGCGTGGCTTCAGTGCATACGGATACTCCGAAACATGCTTATTGGATATATCCTTTTAATCTTTCGGCTTTTGATTTTACCGGCTCAAGTAGGATAGTGGCTTTATAAAGGCTCCTGCTACATAGCTGGCAGGGATAATAATTTCGGCAGGTTGTTTGAATCGGTCTTTATAGGCTTACAGATTTAAGTAAAGCTCCGTTGAGTTGATGGACAGACAGCGTTCCGTTTTCGTAGACGGCGAAAGTCGGCGCGTTTCCTCCCTTAGGGAACGTTATCGAGCCGGTATTGCATATCACTTGTCCGTTTTTCTTTTCCAGTTTCCACAGATGTGTATGTCCGTAAATCAGCGCGTCGTATTTTCCTTTGGGCTGATTGTTTTCATTATAAATGTGTCCGTGTGTGAGAAACAGGCATTTCCCGTTATCGGTTATCAGTGTATAGTCGGATAGGATGGGGAAGTCAAGTAGCATTTGGTCTACTTCCGAGTCACAATTTCCCCGTACGGCGATGATTGTGCCGGGAAATTGATTCAAACGTTCGGATATGCCTTTCGGGTCAAGTCCTTCCGGTAGCCCGTTGCGTGGGCCGTAATTCAGTATGTCTCCTAAAATGCAAAGCAGACTGCATTGGTTTTGCTCGTAAAAATCCAGCACTTTCTCTAAACGAGGCAATGAGCCGTGGATGTCCGATATAATCAAGTATTTCATAAAAAAATTCTTATTTTTGTCTAGGTCAGTGGCATACCACATACTTTCATTTTGCTTGCAACTTATCCATATTATTGCGGGCGATGGAAATATACTCTTTAATCATCGGATTCTCTTTGAAGGAGGCGGGGGCATTGTCGATGATTTCTTCCATTACTGGCGTCAAGACAGGGTATGGCATTCCGTAACACATGATGATGAATATTTCCGGTCCCAATACGTTTTCATAATTGGCTTGGATGAATGCCTTGGCTAGACTGTCTAATTGAGCCGATACATCGTTGCGTTGTTTCTCTATTTCTTTATGTATATCGTCAGGGCTTTTCCCGTCCAGAATCATGCGTGCTTCTAAATGTTCCACTTCATCGGCTCGGTCGCTTAGGGAATTACGTTTCAGGATGAAGTCATTGAAACAATCGTTCAACGGGGTTCCTTTGACGGTGAATCCTGCATTATTGATATTGATGTCGATTTTCCCGTCTTCGATGACTACGGGCATGATGCAATTTTCGTCCATGAAGAGAGAAGCCACGACAGTAGAGTCCACTTTCCCTTCCATTGAAAAGAGGCCGTGTACAACTTCTGCCGAGTCGATATTGACCAGTTTGTCGCCCGAAGGGACTTTGATGAAAAGCATTTTTCCGTCAAGGCTTGAAACGGAAGACACCCCTTCTATTTTATATTTCTTTCCGCATGACGTGCAGAGCATTGCGCAACAAAGTAGAAACAAATACCATTTATGCATATAGATTATCTTTTGATTCGCACGGCAAATGTATAACGTTTGGGATTTTCAAAGAAATAAATTACCAAAAATTAAACTTAATAGAGGATTATTACTGAATATGTGTGTGTGCTACGGTTTTTTCGTTATCTTTGCTCGCTGATTTCGAAAGAGAAAAAAATAAATATTTAATTTGTTACATGATGAGAAAACTAAAAGTTCTGGCACTCGCACTGATTTGTGCGGTATTCTCGCCGGTGAAAGCCGACGAAGGAATGTGGCTCCTTCAGCTGATGCAGGAGCAGAACCTTGCCGACCGTATGAAGGCGCAAGGTTTGAAGATTGAGGTGGATGATATTTATAGCCCGAACCGCGTGGCGTTGAAGGATGCCGTGGGTATCTTCGGGCGTGGATGTACGGGAGAAATCATTTCGCCCGACGGGTTGATTCTGACTAACCACCATTGCGGATACGATGCTATCCAGCAACATAGTTCGGTAGAGCATGATTACCTGACCGATGGCTTTTGGGCAAAGAACCGGTCGGAAGAACTTCCCACTCCGGGATTGACCTTTAAGTTTGTGGAACGTATTGTGGATGTAACCGACCAGGTAAATCAGGATATTAAGGACGGGAAGGTGACGGAACTCAATTCATTCGGTTCCGAATACTTGAAGAAGCTGGCTGATGAGGCATTGAAGAAGAGCGACCTGAAAGGAAAACCGGGCATCTCTACAATGGCATTGCCTTTCTATGAAGGAAACAAGTTCT
The DNA here is from genome assembly GCA_949296855.1 of uncultured Bacteroides sp. Taxonomy (GTDB): domain Bacteria; phylum Bacteroidota; class Bacteroidia; order Bacteroidales; family Bacteroidaceae; genus Phocaeicola. Next base: position 32,991 of record CASFRN010000090.1, read on the forward strand.
ACCTGTTCTTCATTAAGACATATAGCGATGTGCGTATGGTTGCTGCTCCTCCTTCGTCTATCGGTAAGTTCGGAGGTGAAACGGACAACTGGATGTGGCCCCGTCATACGGGTGACTTCTCGATGTTCCGTATCTATGCCGATAAGAATGGCGACCCTGCTCCGTATAGTGCCGAGAATGTGCCTTTGAAGGTAAAGAAGCATTTGGCTATCTCTTTGAAGGGCTTGCAGGAAGGTGATTATGCGATGATTATGGGATTCCCCGGAAGCACCAGCCGCTATCTGACTCAAAGCGAAGTGAAGCTTCGTATGGACGGAACTAATACGCCGCGCATTCAGGTGCGCGAGGCACGTCAGGATGTGTTGCGCAAGGAGATGGCTGCCAGCGATAAGGTTCGTATCCAATATGCCAGCAAGTTCGCTTCGTCCAGCAATTACTGGAAGAATTCCATCGGTATGAACAAGGCTATCGTGGATAACCGTGTATTGGAAACCAAGGCAGAACAGGAAGCCAACTTTGCTAAGTTCGCGAAAGAAAAGAACAATGCCGATTATGCTTCGGTGGTGGCTAAAATCGATGAGTATGTAGCGAGAGTGACTCCGATAGCTAAGCAGATGACGTATTTTAGCGAGACTTTCCGCTCGGGTATCGAATTTGGCGCAACTTATCTGATTTTCGATAACTTGAAGACTGCTCTCAAAAAAGGGAAGAAGAAAGATATCGAAAAAGCTATTGAGCAATTGAAAGAGGGATATGCCAATGTGCATAACAAGGATTATGATCATGAAGTAGACCGCAAGGTGGCTAAGGTCTTGATTCCGCTTTATGCCAAGAGCGTACCTGCAGATGCGCTTCCTGCTTTCTATGAGACTATCAAGACGAAATATAATGGCGATTATAATGCTTATATCGATGCCTTGTATGATACCAGCATTTTCTCTAACCAGAAGAATTTCGATGCGTTTCTTGCCAATCCGACACTGGAAGCTATCAACAATGACTTGGCGGTTCAGTATTCGACCAGCAAGAATGAAATGTTGAAGAAGCTTTATGAGAAGTATGACAAGGCTTGTGGCGATATCGACTTGCTCCACAAGACATACGTGCGCGGCTTGTGCGAAATGTATGCTCCTACGCCGAAAGCTCCGGATGCTAACTTTACTATTCGCTTGACTTACGGTAATGTGAAGTCGTATGACCCCAAAGACGGTGTACATTATAAATATTATACGACCTTGAAGGGTGTAATGGAAAAGGAAGACCCCAACAATCCGGAGTTCGTGGTTCCCGCAAAATTGAAGGAACTTTATGCTACGAAGAATTACGGACGCTATGCCTTGCCTAACGGTGAAATGCCGACTTGCTTCCTGACCACAAACGACATCACGGGCGGTAATTCGGGCTCTCCGGTGATGAACGGAAACGGTGAATTGATTGGTGCCGCTTTCGACGGAAACTGGGAATCGCTTTCGGGTGATATTAATTTCGATAACAATCTCCAGCGTTGCATTGCCGTGGATATCCGCTACGTGTTGTTCATCGTGGAGAAGTTAGGCGGATGCAAGAACCTGATTGATGAAATGACGATAGTAGAATAAAAGTCTAATTTGTTTTCACCACAGATTACACCGATTTAAATAGTTAATAATTAAAAGTGAATAATGAATAACGGTAAATGTTTTTGCCTGTCACTATTAACTGTTAATTATTAACTATTCATTATTAATCAATTATTTAAATCCGTGTAATCTGTGGTGATTTTTTTAATAAGCATTATGAGAAAATCCTTATTGATAACCTTGTTTTCCGCTTGCTTTTTGGCTTCTCATGCCGATGAAGGCATGTGGATGCTGACCGACTTGAAGAAACAGAATGCGGCGGTGATGCAAGACTTGGGACTGGACATTAGCATTGATAAGGTGTATTGTCCCGAAGGTATCAGCCTGAAAGATGCGGTGGTTCATTTTGGCGGAGGATGTACGGGTGAAGTCGTGTCGGCGGAAGGGCTGGTGCTCACCAATCATCATTGCGGGTATAGCTATATCCAGCAACATAGTTCGGTGGAGCACGATTACCTGACCGATGGCTTTTGGGCAAAGACGTATGCCGAAGAGCTTCCTTGCGAAGGATTAACCGTGACGTTCATTGACCGCATCCTCGACGTGACCGATTATGTATCGGAACAACTCAAGAAAGACGAAGACCCCGAAGGGCTGAATTACCTTTCGCCTTCGTATCTGGAAAAAGTGGCAGCTCGGTTTGCCAAGAAAGAGAAAATAAAGACCGATGACTTTACGGTGCTCGAATTGAAGCCGTTCTATGGAGCGAATAAGTATTACCTTTTCGTGAAGACCGTTTATAAAGATATCCGTATGGTAGGTGCGCCTCCTTCGTCTATCGGAAAGTTCGGAGCCGATACCGATAACTGGATGTGGCCGCGCCATTGCGGTGATTTCTCTATTTTCCGTATTTATGCATCAAAAGACGGGAAACCGGCTTTGTATTCATCCGAGAATGTGCCTTTGAAGGTGAAGACACATTTGACTATCAATGCGGGTGGCATCAAGGAAAGTGATTTCACTTTCGTTATGGGATTTCCCGGACGCAATTGGCGTTATATGATTAGTGATGAGGTGGAAGAGCGTATGACTACCACCAACTTCATGCGTGATACCGTGCGGGGCGTTCGGCTTCGGGTATTAGGCGAGGAAATGGCGAAGGATGCGAAGACCCGCATCCAATATGCGGCAAAATATGCTTCGTCGGCTAATTATTGGAAGAATGCCATCGGAATGAACGAAGGTTTGGTACGCTTGAAAGTGCTCGACCGGAAAAAGGCTGAGCAAGAACGCTTGTTGGCATACGGGCGTGAGACGGGAAATGATTCGTATCGCCAGGCATACGATGCCATTAAGCAAATTGTAGCCAAGCGTCATGATGCCGTTTATCATCAGCAAGCCATTTATGAGGCGTTGATGTTGGGGACGGAGTTCTCGAAAGTGCCCGATACGGACGGATTATTGAAGGCTTTAGAGAAAGGGAAGAAGAGAGAGATAGACGAAGCCGTATCTGCTTTGAGAGCGGAAGGGGCGAAGTTCTTTAATAAGGATTATAGTTCTGAAGTAGACCGGAAAGTATCCAAACAATTGATAGCGCTTTATGCACGTTTGGTTCCTTCTGCTCAATATATTAGCATTTTCGAGGTGATAAACGGGCAATTCGGAGGAAATACCGATGCCTTTGTAGATGCATGTTTCGACAATTCTATCTTTAGCACACCCGAAGCATTGGAAGCGTTCTTGGCGCATCCCGATATGGATAAACTGAAGAATGACTTAATGGTGCAATATGCCCGTTCGGTAAAAGAAGGCTATCGGGCTACGGGTGAAGAGATGAAAGCAGAAACCAATGCTTATAACCGTGCGCATAAGACGTGGGTGGCAGGTATGCTTGCTCTGAAGCAAAAAGAAGGAAAAGCTATCTATCCCGATGCCAACTCCACCTTACGCCTCACTTATGGTAAGATAGGTTCCTATGAACCGGCAGATGGAGAAGAGTATCTGTATTATACTACGTTGAAGGGAGTAATGGAGAAAGAGGACCCGGACAATCCCGAATTCATCGTGCCAGATAAGTTGAAGGAATTATATTGCGCGAAGGATTTCGGTCTGTATGCAATGCCCGACGGACGTATGCCGGTCTGCTTTGTGACGGCTACGGATAATACGGGAGGAAACTCAGGCTCGCCTGTCTTCAATGCCCAAGGCGAGCTGATAGGTATCGGTTTCGACCGGAACTATGAAGGCTTGACGGGTGATATCGCTTATAATCCTCAACTTCAGCGTGCCGCATGTGTGGATATCCGCTATGTGTTGTTCATTATTGAGAAGTATGCGGGCATCCAAAGGCTGATAGATGAAATGACGATTGTTAAATAAAGAATGAAAAATGAAGAATGAAGAATCGCTTTGTCCGCATGGGATTCTTCATCCTTCATTTTTCATTTCTTTTTCATTTCCTGCGGGATGCGGAACGCCGTATAGAGTTCCAATACAGCGGCTATGGTGAGGCAAAGCACCCACTCGTTATGGTGCCAAATGAGCATCATTACACCTGCAAGTACCAAGAGGGCAGCTCCTAACATCTGTTGGCGGTACAGACGTTTGATAACAAGGTTTTCTCCATTGTATCCACTCATTATTTGTACATAAGCGAATAGGATGGCTCCTATAAGGTAGATGTAGGGTGCCCATATCGCACGGGTGATTTGGATGGCTGCTCCAGACAATAACAATAAGGCTCCTATCGTGGATATTATCGGGTAATATTTATTTTTCATTGTTTTTGTTTAAGTCTTCTTCAAAAATGTAGATGTCTTCGTTTTGTTTCTTCATGAAGTACTTTTCCCGTGCGGCTTTTTCCAGCACTTCGGGATTGGACGTAAGCTCTTTCAGTTCACGGCTGCTTTCTTCGTATTGGTTTCGGTAATGCTTTATTTCGCGTTTCAATTCAAAGATTTCGCGTTTATGCTTGACGCGTTGTATCAGGTTGTTTTCCTCGTCCAACACGCCAATGATTAACAAGAATGCCAAGATGGTTATCAGGTACTTATGACGGCGTATGTAATTCCACACAGCTTTAAGTTTGCTCATAATCGGATGGTTTATGCTAAGATGATGCGGCAAAGATAGAAAGATTTCACGGCAAGTCGGCAAGGAAAACCGATATTTTTTATACTTTTGTGCTGATGAATCACTAATCATATAAACAAGGATATCGGAAGTATGGAGAATTACATCGTATCGGCACGCAAATACCGCCCTTCCACCTTCGACACGGTTGTGGGGCAAAGGGCATTGACCACCACCTTGAAGAACGCCATAGCCAACCATAAGCTAGCTCACGCTTATCTGTTCTGCGGGCCGCGAGGGGTGGGAAAGACGACTTGCGCGCGTATCTTCGCCAAGACCATTAATTGCTTGCATCCCACTTCCGATGGAGAAGCCTGCAACGAGTGTGAGTCGTGCGTGGCTTTCAATGAGCAGCGTTCGTATAACATCCACGAACTGGATGCGGCTTCGAACAACTCGGTAGAGGATATCCGTTCGCTTATCGAGCAGGTGCGCATCCCGCCTCAGGTGGGAATGTATAAGGTGTATATCATTGATGAAGTGCACATGCTTTCGCAAGCGGCTTTCAATGCCTTCCTGAAAACCTTGGAAGAACCGCCTCGCCATGCCATCTTCATCCTTGCCACGACCGAAAAGCATAAGATACTTCCTACTATCCTGAGCCGGTGCCAGATATACGATTTCAATCGTATCAACGTGAACGATATGGTGGAGCATTTGGAAAACGTGGCTTTGAAAGAACATATCGAGGCAGAGCCTGAAGCCTTGACGGTTATCGCCCAAAAGGCGGACGGAGGAATGCGCGATGCCTTGTCTATCTTCGACCAAGTGGCGAGCTTCACCAACGGACACATCACGTACAAAAGTGTTATCGAAAACCTGAATGTACTGGATTATGAGTATTATTTCCGTCTGACCGACTTTATCTTGGAAAACAAGGTATCCGATTGCCTCCTTACCTTTAATGATGTGTTGCAAAAAGGATTTGACGGAAATCATTTTATTACGGGCTTGGCTTCGCATTTCCGTGATTTGTTGGTGAGCCGTGACCCGTCTACTCTGCCTTTATTGGAGGTTGGTGCTTCTATCCGTGAAAGGTACTTGGCTCAAGCGCAAAAATGTACTGCGCCTTTCCTTTTCAAGGCGATGAAGCTCTGCAATGATTGTGATTTGAACTATCGGGTGAGCAAGAACAAACGTTTGCTGATAGAACTGACTCTGATTCAGTTGGCACAACTCACCGAACCCGATACGGAAAGTGAGGGGCGTAGCCCTAAGCAAGTACTTAAACCCGTATTCAATCAAGCCCAGCCCGTTCAGGCGTCCCAGCCTGCGGCACAAGCTTCTGTGGCTTCCGAACCCCAGCCCGCTTACCAACCGTCTGTCCAGCCGAAGCCCGCTCAGGCAAGCCCGGTGCATGCCAATCCGCTTCCAAAGACAGATGCGGGTAAGAAGATTCCTGTGATGAAAGCGGGAAGCATGAACATTTCCATTAAGCGTCCGCATGCCGCACAAACGAATGCGAATGCCGTACAGGCGAATGCCAATCCGTCTGTATCCGTAGAACAAGCATACGAGGATTATATCATTAACGAAAGAGATTTAAATGTCTATTGGACTGAATATGCGGTGAATCTCCCCAAAGAGGAAGCGGCCAATGCCGCACGTATGCGCAACATTCGTCCGCACTTATTGGAAGACGGGGTGACTTTCGAGGTTGTGGTGGACAATGATATGGTGCAGAAGTATATGCAGAATTTAGGTGCAGGCATTGAGGCACATTTGCGCGAGCGGCTTCATAACCGTAAGATTTCAATGAAGGTGCGTGTGAGTGAGCAGGGCGAAAATGTACGTGCTTATAGTCACTTAGAACGTTTCCAAATGATGAGTCAAAAGAACCCCAGCCTTCTGAAATTGAAAGAAGAACTGGGGCTGGAACTCTCTTGATAGTTAATAATGAATAGTAACAATGAATAGTGGGAGGTGTATTCTTCGTTATTAACTCTTAATTATTAACTATTAATTAAATATCGTGATTCCTCATCCGGTACTCCGCCAACTCCTCATACTTGGTTCCCGGACGTCCGTAGTTGCAATACGGATAGATGGAAATGCCCCCGCGCGGAGTAAAGATGCCCGTCACTTCGATGTATTTCGGGTCCATTAGGCGGATAAGGTCTTTCATGATGATGTTCACGCAATCTTCGTGGAAATCCCCGTGATTGCGGAAGCTGAAGAGATACAGCTTTAAGCTCTTGCTTTCCACCATTTTCACATCGGGCAGGTAGCTGATGCGGATTTCCGCAAAATCAGGCTGGCCCGTAATAGGGCAAAGGCTGGTGAATTCAGGGCAATTAAAGCGCACCCAATAATCGTTTTCGGGATGCTTGTTGGTGAATGCTTCTAATACTTCGGGGGCATAGTCCTGCCGGTAAGCGGTGGTCTTGCCTAAAATAGTCAGTTCGTCTTTTCTTTCCATGTTCAATTTGCTAATGTATGTGATTTTTTCACCACAGATTACACAGATTTTTAAATTAAAAATATGAATGTTCGCATTTCATTAAATTTTACCTGTAGGAGGGTGTCTCAAAATGAAAATTGCCTATCAAAAAGTAATGTCATTCTGAGCATAGCGAAGAAACAACGTTCGACGAAGTCAATCTCGTGTGCATCAGCTTGTGTATTCGAGATCCTTCACTCCGTTCAGGATGACAAAA
>CASFRN010000091.1 GCA_949296855.1 uncultured Bacteroides sp.
AGCACCATCACGGATGGGAAAATCGCCAAGATTAGAAAGAAAATCAATGCCAGGCCAAAGGAAAAACTGAATTTCCAAACATCGGCTGAATGCTTTTTCAAAAATATTTCGTAATGTTGCACTCGCTGGTTGACTCTGCCATATGGAGCGGTTGTGATATTTTGTACAGAATTAGATAAGATTTCATTAGTGGGGATTCATAAACTTTCGTATCTTTGCGAAAACACATTAGATTATGAAAATGCACAAGAAATCTGTTTATTGTTTTTGTTTGATGGTGGGAGCTTGGCTGGCTTGCACCTCCATGTTTGCCGGAACACAAAGTGAAGATGCCGTATTTATACCTGCCGACGATGCACATATCGTTTATATGGGACGCATCAGCCACCGCATCCCGAAAGCCGTGACGTTCACTTATCCGGGTGTGAGCATCTTTGTCAACTTCGAGGGAACTTCGCTCCGCATGAAAGCCAAACCGGGAAGCGGGGACTTTATGGTAGAGATAGATGGTCAGTTGCCTTACCGCATCAGTTTTACAAAGGACGATTCGGTATTGACATTGGCAGAGGGATTGCCCGCAGGCGTGCACCGTGCGCGTATCATGTATGTATTGGAAGGATTCGACTTGAAACCGGTATTCGAGGGATTTTATGTGGACAAGGGATGTACGTTGGCTGAGGCTCCCATATTGCCGGAACGCCGCATTGAGTTTATCGGCAATTCCATTACCTGCGGCTATGGCGTAGAATCAAACGACCGGAACGACCCTTTCACTTACGAAACGGAGAATCATTTCTATACGTATGCGGCAAAGACCGCACGTGCCTTGAATGCGCAACATTTGGTCGTGGCACGTTCGGGCATCGGCATTTACCGGAACTTCGGAGCACCTACGTCTGGAAGCAAGGACTGTTTGCCGGCGATGTATGAACAAGTGATGTTTACCGACCCCACAGAGTTGTGGGACCATAGCTTGTACACACCCGATGTGGTTTGCGTAAATTTAGGCACGAATGATGCCGGAGACGGAAAGTCGGATTTCCGTTTGCTGACCGACGGGTATCGGAAATTTGTCAGTCATTTGCGCGATATCTATCCGAAAGCCAAAATCGTATTATTGAGCGGTTCGATGTTGAGCGGAAAGCCGTTGGACGATGTGAAGCGGGCTATGGATACGGTAGTGTCAGAACGTAAGCAAGCTGGAGATTCCGAAGTTTGCCGTTTCGATATGTCTCCTCAAACAGGTTCGCTGGGATATGGAGCGAATTGGCATCCCTCGATGCGCCAGCAACAGAAAATGGCGAACGAGCTTACGGCGTATCTGAAGGAATTGATGAATTGGTAAAAGATTATCAATTTGATATAATTTGTTAGGTTAAAAAACAATTTGTTATGAAAAAAAGCATTGTAATGGCTTGTCTGCTAGCAGCGATGCAGACAGGTACGTGGGCAAAAGTTGTCTTGCCCGACATTTTAAGTGACAACATGGTGCTTCAACAACAGACCGAAGTAAAGTTGTGGGGAAAAGCCAATCCGAATGCACAAGTGAACATCCGGGTATCATGGAGCGGACAGACTTACACGGCTCAAAGCGATGCTTCGGGCAAGTGGCTGGCTAAAGTACAGACTCCTGCCGCTACCTACGAAGCACAAAGCATCACATTCTCGGATGGTGAAGAGACCAAACTAAGCAACATCCTTATTGGTGAAGTATGGTTTTGTTCCGGCCAGTCAAATATGGAAATGCCGTTAAACGGTTTCTGGAATTGTCCGATAGAAGGGGCGAATGAGACCATTGCTACCGCTTCGCAATGGAAAGGCATCCGGGTGGCTACGATTGAGAAAAACGGACAGTTGGAACCTGTGGAAACCTGTCCGGGTAAATGGAAAGTAAGTAATCCGGAAAATGCGCCTGCTTTCAGTGCCACGGCATTCAATTTTGCCATGATGATGAATCGGGTATTGGACATTCCTGTCGGCATTATCAATTGCAGTTGGGGTGGTTCAACCGTAGAAGGATGGCTTCCTGCAAGCATTGTGAAGAATTATTCTGATATTGACTTAAAACGTGACATCCGGAAAGAAGAGCCGCACGACTGGTGGCACTACATGAGCCCGACCATTATGTATAACGGTATGCTGAAGCCTTTGCAGAATTATACCATTAAGGGATTCCTGTGGTATCAAGGCGAATCAAACGTGGGACATCCCGATTATGCCGAACGTCTGAAAACAATGGTAGACTTGTGGCGCAGCGAATGGGGATTAGGCGAACTTCCTTTCTATTTCGTAGAAATCGCTCCTTTTGGTTCATACGAGGGGACAGGTAGCGCATTTTTACGTGAACAGCAGTTTAAGGCACAATCTATTATTTCGAATAGCGCATTGATTTCGACCAATGACTTGGTAGAGCCGTATGAAGCGAAGAATATTCACCCGAAGAACAAGACCGATGTGGGCAAGCGTTTGGCTTACTTGGCTTTGGCGAAGACGTATGGTGTGAAAGGCATTGCGGCTACAAGTCCTTCGTATAAGTCAATGGAAGTAAAAGACGGCAGTGTTATCCTCTCTTTCAACAATGCCGAAGACGGATTCAGCCGTTTGAGCGATATGCAAGGATTTGAGATGGCAGGAAGCGACAAAGTATTCTATCCTGCAAAGGCAGAAGTGTACAATAATCTTCAAATCAAAGTAACGTGTGATAAAGTTGCTGCTCCGGTAGCGGTCCGTTATTGTTTCCGCGATTTCCAGCCGGGCAATGTAGCAGGTATGCGTGAACTCCCGCTGTTCCCCTTCCGCACAGATAATTGGTAAGAAAACAATTCACCACAGATTACACAGATTGATAAATATAATTTTTATCTTAATCTGTGTAATTTGTGGTGAGCTACATGTATTACGCTTCTTTCAGTTTCTCGTCAATAGCAGCGATTTTCTTCAGAATCAGTTCCATATCTCCTTTCAGACGTTCTATCTTGCGGGTAACTTCGGCCACTAATGTATTGCCTTTTTTCGAAGACGAGTTGAGGAAACCTAAGTTGTTTTCATAGGTTTGGATGTCGCTCTTCAAGTTTTCGTAAGTGCGTACCAGCTTTTCACGGTCGCGATAAAGGTTGTCTCCCTTGCCCAAACCCGATTTGAAATCGCTCAGCTTCCGTTCCGAAGCGGAAATGTTCAGCTTGTCAAACAATTTGTCCGCCAATTTGTGGAACTCGTTGTACAGACGGTCTTTTTCCTTAAACGGAACGTGTCCGATGGAGTTCCATTCCTTAATCAGGCTGCGTGTCTGTTCGGTCGTATCGTTGTCCGTTGTTCCTGATGCGTCGAGTGCTGCTAATTTTTTGATGATTTCTTCTTTCTTCGCCATATTTGCGATTTCTTTCGAACGTTGCGAAGATGTAGCATTGTTCTTTTGCTCGAAGAAATAATCGCAAGCACCGATGAAACGTTTCCATACGGAATCCGAATGTTTCTTGGCTACCGGACCGATGGTTTTCCATTCTTTTTGTAATTGGGTCAGGATTTCGGCGGTTTGTTTCCAGTCTGTACTGTCTTTCAGTGCTTCCGCCTTTTCGCATAACGCTTTTTTCTTTTCCAAGTTTTCAGCCATGTTCTCCTTGATTTGCTTGAAGAAAGCGGCTTTCCGCTTGAAGAACTCATCGCATGCCGCACGGAAGCGTTCGAATATCTTGACGTTCATTTTCTGCGGTGCATAGCCGATGGTTTTCCATTTGGCTTGCAGGGCAAGGATTTCTTGTGTCTTGTTTTCCCAATCGGCAAAGGTCTTCAGGTTGTCGTAATCGATGGATTCGGCTATTTCGCAAATAACGGTCTTTTGGTCGAGATTGGTTTGTTCCTTCTCCTTCAGCATTTCGAAGTGCTGCTGATGACGGCGGTTGACAACCGTTGATGCGGCCTTGAAACGTGCCCAAATGCTTTCACGCAAGTCTTTGGCTACGGGACCGATGTTTCTGAATTCTTGATGTAGCTTTTGTAACTGATGAAAAGCGGACACGACATCCGGTTCTTCCGCCAATTTTTCGGCGGCTTCGCACAGACGGGTCTTTTGTTCCAAGTTCTTCTTGAAATCGTATTCACGGAATTCGTTATTCAGCTTCACCATATCGTAGAATTTTTCGGTATAGAGCTGGTACGTTTTCCAAAGTTCGTTGACTTTTCCTACGGGTACTTGCTTGATGTCATTCCATTCTTGCTGGAGTTGTTTGAACTCGTTATAAATCCTGCTGGTATCATCCGTTGTTTCGGTCAATTCTTTCATTTTATCGAGGATGGCAAGCTTTTTCTGCAAGTTCTGCTCTTTTTTCTGTTCCAGTTCTGCTGCCATAACACTTCGCTTTTCTTTGATGGAGTTCATGATTTCTTTGAATCTTGCTTCCCATGGGTCGGGAGCAGGGACGAAATCATCCGGGTTACAGCCTTCATCAATAAAGGCTTTACGCGCTGCGTCTTGCTCGGTTTTGTGCAGTTTGTAAAAAGTTTGTTTTAAAAAATCGATTTCTTGTTTGTCTGCGTTGCAGGCATCTTTGTTGATTTCTGTCAGCCGTTCTACGACTTCTTCCTGGGTTTGCTTAGGAGCATACGCCGGTTTTTCAGTTGCTTCAACAGATTCAACAGTAGGAACCGAAGTTTCGGGCGTATTGTCTGCCTGAACTTCAGTTAGCGGGCGGTTTGTTTCGTTTACTTCCATCGTATGTAGATTTTAAAGAATTTGTTTTCGTTCTTCATTAATTACAAATTAAAAAAATAAAATCGGTTTTTCATATTTTTTCGCTAATTATTTTTCAAAAGCACCGCATTTTTCTTTTTTATCAGGCTAAAAGTACCGTAATACCCATATACATCAGCATGCCGATGATGTCGTTTGTGATGGATATGAACGGGCCGGTAGCTATGGCTGGGTCTATTTTCAGCTTCTCAAGGGTCATGGGGACAAGGGTGCCGAAGATGGAGGCGAACATCACTACTGCAAACAAGCTGATGGATACAGAATAACTGACCGTGGCATCGGCGCCAAAACGGATGAAATTGTAGATGTACACTAACATGGAAATGATGGTGGCGTTGATAAGAGCCACGACCGATTCTTTAAGCACCTGCTTGAATGTGTTGCCTGCGTCAAGCGAACTGTTGGCAAGACCTTGTACGACCAAAGCGGACGATTGTGTCCCGACGTTTCCTCCTGTACCGCCTATAAGCGGAATGTAGAGCGCCATTTCGGGGTGTGCGGCGAAAGTCGTGTCGAAGTTTCCTAAAATCATGGAGTTGCCGATACCTCCCAGCATGCCGATTAAAAGCCAAGGCAAGCGTGCGGTGGTTTGGCGGAAAACGTTATCGTGTGATTCTACGTCTTGCGACAAACCGGATGCCAACTGGTAATCGCGTTCCGCTTGTTCGCGTACTTCGTCCATAACGTCGTCTACCGTAATGCGCCCTACTAATCTTCCGATGCTGTCCACTACGGGGAGTGCCACCAAGTCGTACTTTTCAATGACTTGCACCACTTCGTCCAACGGGGTGTCTACGTGTACTGATATTGGGTCTTTCTTCATCACGTGTTTCACTTTCGATACCGAGGGGCTGGTAATCATTTTCTTCAACGGGAAGACACCACGGAGCCGTTCATCGTCGTCTACTACATATACATAGTAGATTTCGTCCATATCTTCCGCCTGAATGCGCATCTCACGTAAACATTCGGGCATACTCAGGTTTTCGTTGACAATGACCATTTCGGTACCCATCAAACCGCCGGCGGTATCCTCATCATATTTCAACAGGTCTACGATGTCGCCTGCCTGTTCAATGTCTTCTATATGCGAGAGGACTTCCTCTTGCTTGTCTTCGTCCATGTCGCGGATAATGTCTACGGCATCGTCCGAATCCATGTAGTCCACAAACCGTTTGGCGATGGTCTCCGAAGGCAAAAGGTCGAGGAAACGTTTACGGGCATCCTCGTCCATTTCAATCAATACATCGGCTGCCTTTTCGTTGTCTAATAGCAAGTATATGGAACGGGCTTCCTCTGCATCCAGTTCATTGCACAGTTCCGCGATGTCGGCAGGATGCAGGTCGTTCAAGATTTCTTTCAGTTTGTCCGAGTCTTTGTTTTCAATCAGTTCGGATACTTTCTTTATTTCTTCGCTTTCCATACCTTTATTATATATAGAAGGGATGAAGGGTTATAAGATGATTATGCTTTTCTGGTTTCGGCAAGGGCTTGTTCTACCCGGTTGGTCAGGGCGATGAAGTCATTTACCGAGAGTTGTTCGGGCCGATTGTTGAATATCGCGTCGGCACAGAGCGGATGGCTTTTATCCAAGACGGCGGCGATGGAATTGCGCAAGGTCTTCCTCCGTTGGTTGAAAGTGGCTTTCACTATTTGTTTGAACAGCTTTTCATTACATCCTAAGTCGGTGGTCTCGTTGCGGGTCATACGGATGACTGCACTTTTCACTTTAGGCGGCGGGTTGAACACGTGTTCGTGCACCGTAAACAGGTATTCCACTTTGTACCATGCTTGGATGAGTACGCTCAGTATGCCGTATGTCTTGTTTCCTGTTGTCGCGGCGATGCGTTCCGCCACTTCTTTTTGTATCATGCCCGTACAGCAGGGGATGAGGTCTTTGTAATCCAGCATTTTGAAAAATATCTGGCTGGATATGTTGTACGGATAATTACCGGTCAGGACGAACGGTTTGCCCTCGAACAGGTTGGCTAAATCCATTTGCAAGAAATCCTCTTCGATGATGTTGTCACCTAAAGAAGCGAAGTGTTCGCGCAGATAGGCGACCGATTCGAAATCCAGTTCCACTACTTTTAGCGGGCGGCCTTTAGGGATAAGGAATTGGGTGAGCACTCCCATACCCGGACCCACTTCTAAAATCGGCAAGTCCGGGCAAGCGTTAACCGTGTCGGCGATGGCTTGCGCTACCTGCAAATCTTTTAAAAAATGCTGTCCTAAGAACTTTTTCGGCTTGACTGGTTTCATTCTGTATGTATTTTCTTTGTAAATAACCTTTTTTATTCGGGCAAGATATTATCTTTGCACATTGCAAAGTTAAGCATTAATCTTTAAAACAACGTAGATTTTGGAACGAACTGATATAAAAAAACGAATAAATAAGGTCTTTCAGATTGTCTTGCCTTTGGTTTTAGGGGCGGTTATTTTAGTTTGGACATACCACGGGTTCGATTTCGGGCAGGTGCGTCAGGTTTTGGCAAGTGAAATGGATTACGGTTGGATGTTGTTTTCGTTGGTGTTCGGTGTGTTGGCTCATCTTTTCCGGGGCTGGAGATGGAATCTGGCTCTGTATCCTTTAGGCGAATTTCCCAAACCTTCGAATAGTGTGTATGCTATTTTTGTGTCCTACGCGGCAAATTTGGTAGTCCCGCGTATCGGCGAAGTGTCACGGTGTGGCATCTTGTCGAGGTTTGACAAGGTCTCTTTCTCTAAGTCCTTGGGTACAGTAGTGTCTGAACGTTTGATTGATTCGGTATGCGTTTTGTTGATTACGGGGGTGACCTTGATTTTGCAGTCTGGTATTTTTGCCCGTTTCTTTCGGATAACGGGCACCGACGGGGCTTTTTTCCTTCATTTGTTTACTTCGACCAATTTCTATATTACGCTGGTTTGCATCGCGGCGGCATTGGTGTTTCTGATATGGATGATTCGGAATCTGGCTGTCTTTGCACGAGTAAAGGGGTTAATACAAAACATGTGGGTAGGGTGTATGTCCATCCGTAAGGTGCATCGTCCGTGGTTGTATATTCTTTACACGATAGCCATTTGGGCTTGTTATTTCTTGCATTTTTACCTTACTTTTTATAGCTTTGATTTTTCCGCTCATTTGGGTTGGATGGCAGGGCTGGTGCTTTTCGTTGTGGGAAGCATTGCCGTGATTGTACCTACGCCCAACGGAGCCGGGCCGTGGCATTTTGCGGTCATTACGATGATGATGATGTATGGCGTAAGCAAGGAAGATGCCGGAATATTTGCGCTTTTGGTGCACGGGATTCAAACCTTTTTATTAATTTTGTTGGGTATATATGGATTGGTGGCTTTGCCGCTTACGAACAAACATAAAAATTAAAATCAGTATGAGTGACATTCTTTCGCTTGCTCCACAGAATGTGTGGAAGCATTTTTATTCGTTGACACAAGTTCCTCGTCCGTCAGGACATCTGGAAAAAGTTCAGGCATTCTTGTTGGAGTTTGGCAAGAGTGTAGGTGTAGAGGCTTTCCAAGATGAGGCTGGAAACATCATCTACCGCAAACCGGCTGCTCCGGGAATGGAAAACCGCAAGACCGTTATCTTGCAGGCGCATATGGATATGGTGCCTCAGAAGAACAAGGAAACGGAACACGATTTCGAGACCGACCCGATTCGTCCGGTAATAGATGGGGAATGGGTGCGTGCCCAAGGCACTACGTTAGGTGCCGATGACGGTATGGGCGTGGCGGCTATCATGGCGGTGATGGAAGACAAAACCTTGAAACACGGCCCGTTGGTGGCTCTGATTACGGCAGATGAAGAGACGGGCATGTATGGTGCTTTCGGCTTGAAGCCCGGAACGATTGACGGGGATATTTTGCTCAATCTGGATTCGGAAGAAGAAGGAGATTTGTATATCGGATGTGCCGGAGGCGAAGACCTGACCGCTACATTGGAATACAAGGAAGAAGAAACCGACCCTACGGACGTGGCTTTGAAAGTAACGCTGAAAGGTTTGCGCGGAGGACATTCGGGCATTCAGATAGGTTGGGGGCACGCCAATGCCAACAAGCTCATGGCTCGTTTCCTGAATCAGGTCATTGCTTACGATGAGGCTTGCCTCGTGTCATGGGAAGGCGGAAACATGCGCAATGCCATCCCGCGTGAATGTGAAGCGGTTATTACGGTTCCCGAAGAAGAAGTGGACGATGTATTGGCATACGTAGGCGAGTGTGAACAGGTATGGCGCGAAGAATACGAAACCATCGAAGAGGGCTTGAGCTTCCAGGCAGAACGTGTGGACTTGCCTAAGTACATGGTGCCCGAAGAAATCCGCGACAACTTGGTAGACGCTATCTATGCGTGTCCTAACGGGGTAGAGCGTTACATCCCGACTATCCCCGATACGGTAGAGACTTCTTCGAATTTGGCTATCGTAGACATTAAGGGAGGAAAAGCATCGGTGAAGATATTGACCCGCAGTGCCCGTGAGTCGATGAAAGACTACCGCAACACAGCCCTCGAAAGCTGCTTCTCGATGGCGGGAATGCACGTAGAGCGTTCGGGAGGCTATTCAGGCTGGGAACCGAATGTCAATTCGCCTATCCTTCATGCCATGAAGGAAGCTTATCAGGCACAATTCGGCGAAGCTCCCGAAGTGAAAGTGATTCATGCCGGGCTGGAGTGCGGCATCATCGGAGCGGTAATTCCAGGCTTAGACATGATTTCATTCGGCCCGACTTTGGTAGGTCCGCATACTCCCGACGAGAAATGCGAAATAGCGTCCGTAGCTAAGTTCTACGATTTCCTAACGGCTACCTTGGCTAATACGCCGGAGAAGTAATGTTTTGAGAATCAATATGTCTTTTTGCAATTGTGAAAGGTTCAGAATCTGTTTGGAGCAGTCTTCTTTTTACGTTCTCCGTCCTAAAACCGTACGGTTTCCGAACCAAAAACATACGGTTTCCGTCCCAAGAACGTACGGTTTTGGGACGGAAACCATAAAAGGATGCCGTCTGTATCGATGATACAACCCAAGCGTGAACTCCAATGTTTTGAAGGCATTTGCTAATGAATGCCCGTAACGTTTTTCTTTGATTCGGAAACTGTTTCAGAATTGTCACGCTTTGATGAGCCGCAGGAAATTCTCCACGTCGCGGCGTATCATTTGGTAAGTAGGGGAGTCTTTGTAGTTGGTGTTTTTGTGGATAACTAACGCTACGTCTACTTGGCTGCGTTGATAGGCAGTCAGCTCGTTGCGCCGTTGGGTTTCGTGCAAGGCGAGGTCGTTTATTTGCTGTTCGCGTTCCCGACGCAGGTAAGTGCATACAGGAACGAGCAGATGCATGATGACATTGTCTAATATATGATGTCCTTGTATGAATAAGTAGGTATTTTCTGGGTAAACGCCTAAATGCTTGAATTCTTCTTTCATCGCTTCTACTTCGGGGATACCTTCCGGATGATGGTGTTCTATGTCGCGCAGTTTGCGGTTTACTTTTTTCGACATGACCCCTAAGCTGTATTCGGGATGCCTGATGCCTACTTGGTCAATTCTGACATACGAGCAGAAGTCGAGTAATGAAAATTCAGATAGGTTATGTTGGCGGTAGAACCATACTGACCATACAAAAAGCGGATAAGCTATTTGCGAGTAAAGCTTCATGTAGGCTGGAAAGTCTATCAGGACATGGTCGTTTAAAGTAGCCATTACGCATACTTCATGCAATCCCTCGGCATAACAATGATAGTTTTCGATGGCGTAGGCGTAGGTCTGGAGCACGTAGGGGCTTTCTATCATGTAGCGCGAGGTTTGGGTACTCCCTTGCAGCAAATAGTCGTAGTCACTGTCTACGCAAGCTATCATGTTTTCGCCCAGTTGTTTGCCCAATTGGTTCATCAGCACGCTCTTTTTGCCTTTTGCCAGCGATGTGCGCGAAGGGAGCATCACTTCGAAATAACGGTTCTCGTTTTCGTATTCGGCTAACAAGGAACGCCAAAAGGATACATCCTCGTAGCTTTCTACATAAGCTACGATTTTTTTTCTTGCTTTTTTAGGCTTCAAGCTGTTGGCTGCGCCTAAATAAAGCGAAGACAGGTTTTCGGTAAGTCTTTTTCCCATAGCCGTAAGTTTTTTAGTGAAGGGTGATGTCGCTCACTTCGGTCACGGCGTCTATCCATCCGTTCATGATGACTGCCGGCGAATGAGTGGTGAGGATGATTTGCGCGTTCGGGTTCAGTTGCCGGATGAGCGTGATAAGCTGTTGCTGCCATTCTACGTGCAGCGAGATTTCCGGTTCGTCCATAAACAAGGCGTAGGGCTGGTTGTCTTGCACCAATACGGTCAGCAGGATGACCAGCATTTGCTTTTCGCCCGAAGAAAGTTGGTAGGGGGTTAGCTCGTCTCCTTCCTGCTCGAATAAGATTTCGTTGCTTTTCCGGTTGATTTTCTTGCCCGTGTCGTTGAATAGCTTGTCTATCAAGTCCTGGAATAAGGTTTTGGGCTTTGACATTCCGGGGGCTTTCGCTTGTTGTTCAGGGTCACCGCTGGTCAGCATCTCGATGATGCGGTTGCCTATGTTCACCTGATAGTCGAGGTAGCGGCGTTGCAGTTGGTACAGTTGCCAGTCGAGTTCGGTTTTCACATTCTGGTTGCCGATTTTCTCTAACAAGCCTGAACTGATTAGCGGGCGGTCGAAGCTCCGGATGACATCGAAGTTGATGTAGGTGGCATCTTCAGGCGAGAAGACAAACGATACCCCTTCTTGGAAACCGTTGGTCAAGGCTCCTCCTTCTAATGCGGTTAGGCTTCGGACGGAATTGTTCAGGATGGTGCTTTTGCCGATACCATTCACACCGCTCAGAATATTGACATCGGGACGGAGGAGCCACGAAATATCCTTGCGTCCCCACATTCCTTTGATGTCGATGCGTTTGATGTAATCTGCCTGTTTTTTCATGACTGTGTCGTTAATGGGGTTACCTTTAATTTCCGTAAAAATACGGATAATAATGGAATTAATCAATTTTTTCGTCTTTCTTTTTTAAAGAACTTGTACCTTTGTACAGCGAAATGATAAATGTATGAAAGAAACGACTTCGATAAGTTCGCCGGTATTGTATTTGCAGCATCAGTATGAATTGTTGCAATTGGAGTATGAATACGAAAAAGAGCAGTTTAAGCAACAGACCGAACTGATGGGTATCGGCAGAAAGGTGAAACGGGGGATGTGTTGGTATCCGCTGAATATCGGGCGCAGCTATTACAATGCATTGAACCAATTGGTCGTAGAGGTGGAGCGAAGGGAAGACAAGGAGATAGAGCATTTGTTTGAATACGGCCGTCCGGTTTGTTTCTTTGCGCAAGACGCTATCGGGAAACTGACCTACCTTCCTTTTACGGCAACGGTGAGTTATGTTGACGAAGACCGTATGGTGGTGGTTTTGCCGGATGCCGATGCGTTGTTGTCGTTGCAGGGAAAGGAGGTGCTGGGGGTGCAGCTTTATTTCGATGAGACTAGTTACCGCCTGATGTTTGAAGCGTTGAAACAAGTGATAAGCGTTAAGAATAATCGTTTGGCAGAATTGCGTGACATCTTTCACGGCACACGGCCTGTCTCGACATTTACATTCCAGCCCCAACGTTTCCCGTGGCTGAACCGTACGCAAGAAGAAGCGGTCAACAAGGTGCTCCTTGCCAAAGATGTAGCCATCGTACACGGGCCTCCGGGCACGGGAAAGACGACTACGTTGGTAGAAGCCGTTTATGAGACTTTGCGCCGTGAGAACCAAGTGTTGGTATGTGCGCAGAGCAATATGGCGGTCGATTGGATTAGCGAGAAGCTGGTAGATAGAGGTGTAAACGTGCTTCGTATCGGGAACCCGAGTCGGGTGAACGATAAAATGCTTTCGTTTACCTACGAGCGTCGGTTTGAGTCGCACCCCGATTATCCGCAGTTATGGAGTATCCGTCGTGCCATCCGCGACCTGTATGCAAAACTCCGTAAAGCGAGTGATCGGGAGAATATCCGCACGAAAATCAATTCGTTGAAAGACCGTGCTTCGGAAATCGAAATCCGCATCAACTCCGCTTTGTTTTCCGAAGCGCGGGTTATCGCTTGTACGTTGGTAGGCAGCGCAAACCGTTTGCTTATCGGGCAGAAGTTTGGTACGTTGTTTATAGACGAGGCAGCTCAAGCGTTGGAAGCTGCTTGCTGGATTGCTATCCGTAAGGCAGACCGTGTTGTGTTTGCGGGTGACCATTGCCAGCTTCCTCCTACGGTGAAATGCATGGAGGCGGTGCGGGGTGGATTGGCTCATACGCTGATGCAGTGTGTGGTGAAGCAAAAGCCGGAAACCGTTTCGCTTTTGAAGGTGCAATATCGGATGAACGATGAGATTATGCGTTTTTCTTCCGAATGGTTTTACGGCGGGATATTGCAATCTGCTCCTGAGGTGAAGTATCGCGGTATCCTCGATTTTGATACGCCGATAGAGTGGGTCAATACCGAAGGGATGGATTGCAATGAAGAGTTTGTAGGCGAGAGTTATGGGCGTATCAACAAACCTGAAGCCGAACTGTCCGTCAGTCAGTTGAAAGCGTATATCACTCGCATCGGGAAGGAGCGTTTTCTCGATGAACGCATTGACGTGGGGCTGATTTCTCCTTACAAGGCGCAAGTGCAATATTTGCGTCAGTTGATTAAGCGGGACGCTTTCTTCAAGCCTTTCCGTCCGTTGATAACGGTGAATACAGTCGACGGATTCCAGGGGCAGGAGCGTGATGTGATTCTCATCAGCTTGGTGCGGGCAAACGAAGACGGGCAAATCGGCTTTTTGAATGATTTGCGGCGGATGAATGTCGCTATCACCCGTGCACGTATGAAGCTGATTATTTTAGGCGACGCGTCAACCTTGACACGGCACGCTTTTTACCGGAAGCTTTATGCGTATATTGAGGGGGTGCATCAGGATTGACAAATCAGAAACAACATAAAAACATGAAACGATGATAGATAAGGTATTGAATAAGATAAAAGGACATCCGCACGTGACGGAAGGGACTGCTTACGCAATTCTGTTTACCATAGGTACGTGTCATTTGCTGAATGACATGATACAATCGATTATCCCTGCGCTTTATCCCTTATTGAAGGATAAATACGGGTTTACGTTCGCGCAGATAGGCATCATTACATTGGTGTTCCAGCTGACGTCTTCTGTGTTGCAGCCTTTTGTAGGGCGTTATGCCGACCGTCATCCGCAGCCCTACTCGTTGGCGGCAGGTATGTGTTTTACGCTTGTAGGGTTGGTGGCATTGGCTTTTGCTCCTGGTTTCTTGCCGATTCTATTGTCGGTGGCATTGATTGGTTGCGGCTCGTCAGTGTTCCATCCGGAAGCATCGCGGGTAGCTCAGTTGGCTTCGGGTGGAAAGAAGAGTCTGGCTCAGTCTATCTTTCAGGTAGGCGGCAACGGTGGGAATGCCATCGGGCCGTTATTGGCGGCATTGATTGTCATCCCTTACGGGCAGCATGCTGTGGGGTGGTTTGCGTTGGCTGCATTGCTTGCTTCGATGTTATTAACTCACATAGGGTATTGGTATAAGCTGATATTGAACCAGATAAAGACTTTGCATCGTAAACCGGTAGCAGGGGTTTGTACGCTTCCGAAGAAAACGGTCGACCGTGCGCTTGCCATTTTGGTGCTGATGATTTTCTCGAAGTACTTCTTTAATGCTTGCATGACGAGTTATTTCACCTTCTATCTGATGGAAAAATTCAGCCTTACGGTGCAGCAGTCGCAATATTGCCTGTTTGCTTACCTTGCTGCTTTTGCCATCGGTACGTTGGTGGGCGGTTTTTTGGGCGACCGTTACGGACGGAAGTACGTTATCTTGTTCTCCATTCTCGGTGCCGCGCCGTTTACGTTGGCAATGCCTTACCTCAACTTGGGTTGGACATTGGTTATGGCGATTCTTACGGGGTTGATTATCGCTTCGGCTTTTTCTGCCATCGTAGTCTATGCAACCGACTTGAAACCCGATAAAGTCGGTATGATAGCGGGCATTTTTTTCGGATTGATGTTTGGTTTGGGTGGCATCGGCTCGGCGTTCTTCGGCTGGCTGGCAGACCTGACGAGCATTGAGTTCATCTTTCGCGTCAGCACCTGGTTGCCGTTGTTCGGCATAGTAGCCGTGTTCTTGCCCGATGTGCGGCCTGCGGTGAAATTGGAAAATGAAAAATAAAATTTAAGTGTAACGTTATTATGCTTTTTATGAAGATTTATTGCTCGGTTCTTGTGGAGCAAAAGCCTGTTCATTTTTCGCTCACAGCATTTCGTGTTATCAGAAGGCATGGTTTGCAGATTGGATTCAGAGGTGGTGTGGAAGTGGAACGTTTTTGCTGACTTTAGAGTGAAAGTGAATGCTGAGAGGGTTTTGCGAAACATGGAAATACAGAGGCACAGAATTGGGAAAATTTATACTTTGTGTCTCTATATTCCCATGTGTATTGCTTAATCGTTTAATTCGCCAGTTTCAATGTTTAAGTTGAAATCGAAATTGTTTTGGCTTCCGTCCCGGTTAATTACTTTACAATTGTATTTCCAAATAGATTGACCTTTTTCTAAAATGGTCATTGTGATTCTGGCATCTTGCTCTGCATTCATTAATTGGGGTATAGCAACAGACCAAATTTTAAATTTTTTTTGGTAATTGATACGACTACAATGGATATACGAATCAGAAAAACGGATGCCATCGGTAAGTGAGGTGGCTTCGTCTGTATCTTTAACAGGTGTAACAAATTCAGCTAATAGCTCTCCTTGTGGTGACATGACATTTTTATTATCAACAAGTAATGTCTCATTATACCAGTTTCGGAGTTGGCTGTTTCCGTCACTTAGATAATCAAAGTAATAAAGGTTGTCATTATAACATAAAAGGATAAGATTAGAATTATACTTTTCTTCAGATTTTGAATCCAAATAGCGTGGGATAAAAGCAAATCCCCAATTGGTTTCTGTAAAAGTTTGTGTGATGATAGACTTAATATAGATATTTTTGTATTCTCCATATCCTAAATGTATGCTCAAGTTTCTTTCGAAAGGTTCAGTCCCTGTCGCTTCTTGCCAACCTTTTTTCACGCTTTCATAGCCGACCCACACTTTATCATTTTGGAAACCTATGGATAATGAACCATTACTTAGTCGTACATCATTGGCTATGATGTTTTTTTTAAAATCATAAACATTGCCATAATTAGACAAAAATCGGTCTTTGTTTAATATAGCTATAATACTTTCATTGTTGTTTTCTAAAACAAAACCATATTCTACAGCTTGATTCTCACACAAATAAACGGCTTGGCGAATATTTTCAGGAGAAAAATCATACACAAAAGCATATGTATTGTCTTTTAGTTTCTTGAATGGATAATAAAGATCTATAAATATTGGATTAGGGTCATAGTATGACCTGTCTTTTCCATACCATTCTTCTTGTAATATCCCTGCATTATCGAATAAAGCAAACCAATCTTTTCCCTTGCGGTTGCCGAAATAAAGAATTCCTTCTTCCTGTTCAACTCGTTGTAAGAGACCTGTTACATCGGTAATGTTATTTTTGTTCAGCAAGTCATCGCTTGTTACGTATGTTATCGTTTCATCGTTGTTACATCCGGTAAACGAAAACAGACATAGTAGCATAAGTAAAGAGGGATAAAGATAAGTTGCGACTTTCTTCTTGTTATAAACCATCTGTTTATGCATTCTTGCAATAAGCCAATTAGCATATGTGCCATACTGTTCATTTGTTTTCATTTCTTTTCCCTTTAAATATGTATTAATTGAATATTATAGCAAATTATATGAGGGAAGTCATGCGTTGCAAAATAAAAAGCGCAGACTTTCTCCATACGCCTTCTTGGCTCACCACAAGCCACAATACATTATGGGAAGTCTGCGCCTATAGGGCAGTTCTCCCAATATGTATTGGTTCTTAGCTCGTCATCATATCCGAGGTGGTGATTCAGAAGGCGATTGAGCTATATATGTCTGTATTAAGAGATTCTAATACAATGCAAAGATATGGTAATTATTTGAGTTTTCAAAGTATAGATTTTGTAAATCTCATCTTTCTTTCTATATTTCCTCTATGAAAAACAAGCCCGCGACTATCTTTGTGAGTGGAAACGAATGTCTCTTCCTTTCTACCTCTTTTCCCCTTGCAATACTGCATGA
>CASFRN010000092.1 GCA_949296855.1 uncultured Bacteroides sp.
AGTATCTTTCCGTAATCGCTTTTGGTTTTCGTGCGGATAAGTTCGGCTATCTCGGCTTGGGTATAACGTATTTTCCAGCGGTAGAAATCGGTGGTTTCATAATCGTAGTTGTTCAGGATTTGGCGGATAATGGCTTTATCGTGCGTATGGCAGAAGCTTTCGGGGGTGAAACGAATCCATTTCTCTGCTTCTTCTTCGCGGGTCAGGTCGGGAACGGATTGTTCTTCTTCCGTGTCGCGCACCGCGCTTAAATAAGGATAATGCTTGTCTTCCCAGCAGGTGCTGAACTCTTCGGTCACTCCTCCGCAACACTTCGAGAAACGTGCGTCGCAAATGCCGTTTTTATACATCAGTACTTGTCCGCGGGTGGCTTTCACGGCTTCTTCTACCCGTTGGTTTGATGCCTTGGTGATGCCTTGGTAACGCTGGCAATGGTCATCGGCGCATACGTCAAAGATGGTATGGTCTTCGCGGTCGTACCAACGGATGTATTCGGTTTCGGTCTTGATGAAAGAGAAGAAACCGCTGTCTTTCTTGCTTAGGGCTTTCCGCCTTTCTATCTGTGCCAATAACCAGCTTCGGGAGATGACGGCATGTGCTTTCAGAAACTCCGGAGAGGAAGTGGCGTTCATTTCCGAAGAGATGACACTAATCAGGTAATCTTCGGCGGGCAGGATGTTGATAGCGGTAATTTTTCCTTCGTCTACGACCAATTTCAGTACACCGATGAAATGTTGGGTCTCCTGACGTTCCCAGTGGAAATTAATGCCAATCGTTACATTGTGGATAGCGAAAGAAGCTTCGTTTTCCAATGGAGTGAAAGTCAGTTCCTGATACAAATTGCCGTTCCACAAGATGCCTCCTTCGCTGAACGACACGCGTTGTTCGCCTTCTACGCTTTCGCCTTTGGCAAGGAAACGTCCGTTCAGCTTAAATTCTATTTCTTGTGCGTTGAGTATGCCTACGCTTATTTCGGGTTCTTTCATTTTTATGTGTTTTTTTTATTCACCACAGAGGGAATGGTTTCAATGTAAAAACTCTGTGTGCTCTGTGGTGAGTTTTGTTCATAAACTTACTTCTTGGTATATTTGCCGTATTTCTTCTTCTGTCAAGCTCTCAAAATCTTCGCGGCGAGGCGTTACAATCAAGCCAGCCATATCTAATGCTCCGGGGCTGACCAAGTGGTGCGTTTCGCCTTCTGCCGTGTAGCAGGAAGGGCGGTGCTTGCCTCTGGGGATGTATGCAACGGTAAATCCTCGTTTTTCATCGGTCCATGCAAAGAGGTTATAACGGGGTTCATCTTCATTCGGGTGCAGGGGTAAGGAGTGAAGATAATCTTCTATTAATCTGACATCAGAAGCCGAAGTCCCTTCGGTAATAAATGCTTGAACGGGGCAGGTATATCCTTCGATGCGATAGCTTCGGCACATATTCCCATCGGATAAGGATGCTTGTCCGACGAGTGTGGCGGTTTCCATCAATCGGTCCCATTGCTGGATAAGGGGAATATCCTGCATTCGTGCCGCTTGGAAATGAAAATGGTCGGGTGCCGATGCCCCGCATTTGGCTCCGTTATAAAACACGGCATAGCCCGGTGCGAAATGTTCGTTTAACCATTCCACTAATCTGCCCGGCAATTGGCGTTCGGTTTTCCCCGCAAGTGTCTGAGGCTGATGCCGTTCGCTGGAGATGGTCAGGTGATTGGGCAAAATGGGGTAGGGGTTGATGCGCAGGTCGAACGGTTCGTCCAATTCGATGCGTAAAGAGTCTTGTTCGGCAGGTTTGTTTTCCAAACACAAGAAACAGGGACGCTTTGCGATGCTGGCTTGGTCGAGTTTGGCACAGGTAGAGACGGCGCGGGCAGGATTGAACTGTATGAAAACCACATTGTCCCCTAATGGGATGCGCCGGGTTTGGATATGGTCTAAAGCCTCGTGATTCGTGCGAGCCAATTCCCAATGCGTCAATTGCTGTTTAAAGAAACAGTTGTCCGGAAGGTCTTTCCCTTGAGCGATGAGCGCACGGCGTTGGGCGAGTTCCAAGGTGCGTAAACTGTCTTTATAGGCATTGTTGCGGTTCACTTTCTCGATGCTCAAGGCTGCATCGGAGTTCCCTTCCCAACGGCGGCACAGATAGACTACATCGTATATGCGCCCGATGCGGTACCGGCGGGAGAATGCTAAGCCGAGGGCATAGTCTTCGCCATAGCTCACGTTGGGCACACCGATTTCGCGCAATAAGGGAGTAAAGAAGGCACGTGGCGCTCCCAGTCCGTTGATGCGCAGGGCATTGTTATGTCCGTTCTCGCTGGTCCATTCGCGGTGGTCGATTATGCCGGGAGGCAAAGTCTCCAGGCTAAAGTTAGTCATGCGGTACGAGCCGATGACCATGGCGCATTGCTCTTTATGGAATGTATCAATGATTCGTTGCAAGGTATTTGGACCGCTATACAGGTCATCGCTATCCAATTGTACGGCAAACCGTCCGCATCGGGCATCGCGTATGGCAAGGTCCCAGCATCCGCCTATGCCCAAGTCGGTGCGTTCGGGGATGAGGTGGACAATTTTCTTTTCTCCGGCATAGCGGCGGATGGCTTCGGTAGTTCCGTCGGTAGAGTGATTGTCAACGATAATCAGGTTATAATGGAATGCCGTTTCTTGTTCCAATACGGAACGGATAGCATCGTCAATGGTCCGTACCCGGTTTCGGACTGGGATAATAACCGAAGCTTCGCAAGGGAAATCGCCTTCGTTTAAGTCGATGCGATGTTCAACCGGAGGCAGATAAGCACCGGTTTTTTTCAAGTATCGGGTAAAGACGGTTTCCCGTTCTATTTGTACCGAGCGATTGCGCGGGTCTACGTAGTCGAATTGCTTTTCTCCCGAACGGCGGGTGTCCGTCTCTGTTTCCGTATAAAGGTATTCGCGGATATGTGTCAAAGCATAATGGCGGGATAAGGCGAGCCGCACGGCGTAGCTTGCCGAGTAAGTGTAATCTGGCTCCATGCTGATTTCAGTCACAGCCTGTTTCAAAGCTTCGGCGCGATACATCACGAGTGCCCCGAAGTCGAAGTCGTCGCGTACGCTTCCCGCCTGATAATCGATGGCTGGATGTGCCTGAACTTTGCCGTCGGTTTCTTCATAACGGTCGGCGTATACCATGCCGCAATCAGGGGCAGATAAATAGTCTATCATGCGTTCTGCCGCACGGTGGCCTAAACGGATTGGTTGGCGGGTACGGCATATTATTATATAAGGTGTATGGCTTTGTGCGGCGATGAGTCGCCATGCCGCAGTACTGTCTTCGGCCGGGACAACCTTTATTTTGTCTGCAGGTATGCCTTGGATAATATTTGTCGGGTCTGTTTCTTCGCCGCAAGCGATGAAACAAATAAAGTCTTTGTTCATTGTCTTGAAAGGTTTTTATTGAGGCAAATGTACAAAAAATATTAGTTCGCCTGCAAGATTCCTTCTGTTTTCATCGGTTCGTGTTCTTCTTTCTGCTTTTAGGCATGATGGGGTGTTCCATGGATTTTTACAGGATGGAAATTTAGTTCCGGTCAGGTGAAACTCATGAAGCAAGTATATTTATAGGGGTAGTTAATTAGGTGTGATGCGTCGGGCAGTTGTGTTTTGTGGGGTGGTTTTGTTTTCCGATTCGCTTGATTTGTTGTGCAAAAAGCCGCATTCCGTCGATTTTATTCGTTTATTACGTTTATTTTGCCTAATTTTGCGCACAAAAATCAAAATCGGGATGAGTGAAATGAAAATACCCCTTTTGGGAAAAACATTGGGCGAACTGGAAGGAATCGTCACCGGCTTGGGAATGCCTAAGTTTACAGGGAAGCAGATAGCCAAATGGATATACGGCAGGAAAGTGAGGTCGATAGACGAGATGACCGACTTGTCGCTTAAGAACCGTGAGCTGTTGAAGGCTGGTTATGAGATAGGAGCGTCTGCGCCTGTTCAAGCCATACGCTCTGCAGACGGAACGGTGAAATACTTGTTCCGCACGCCTGAAGGCGATTACATCGAGTCGGTTTACATCCCCGACGGGGAGCGGGCTACCTTGTGTGTGTCTTCCCAGGTAGGGTGCAAGATGAACTGCAAGTTCTGCATGACAGGGAAACAAGGGTTTTCAGGTAGTCTGACTCCTGCACAGATATTGAATCAGATTTATTCCATTCCCGAGCGGGACACGCTGACCAATGTCGTCTTTATGGGAATGGGTGAACCTTTTGATAATATAGACGCGGTGTTATGTGCCCTGAAGGTGCTGACCGCCGGTTACGGATACGCATGGAGCCCTAAGCGGATAACGGTGTCTACGGTAGGGCTGCGTCACGGATTGGATCGTTTTCTGAACGAGAGCGAGTGTCATTTGGCGGTTAGCCTGCATTCGCCTTTTCCCGAGCAACGTGCTTCTTTGATGCCAGCCGAAAAGGCTTTCCCTATTTATGAAATTATCGATATTCTTCGGGATTATGATTTCAGCAAGCAACGCCGTTTGTCGTTCGAGTACATCATGTTCGGCGGTGTGAATGACGGTTTGCGTTATGCGAAGGAATTGGTGAAATTGGTACGCGGGCTGGATTGCAGGGTCAACCTTATCCGTTTTCATGCCATTCCGGGTGTAGGCTTGCACGGGGCGGATGCGGATACGATGTTGGCTTTCCGTGATTACCTGACCCGCCATGGCGTGTTTGCCACGATACGGGCATCGCGCGGTGAAGACATTTTTGCCGCTTGCGGTATGCTTTCTACCGCCGAACAGCAAGCGGAAAAAGCGGGGCGCACATCTGTGTCGGCTGACAAAACGAATAATCAATAACAAGGATATGATATGGAAGAACGTAAAATAAAGGTGGGTATCACCCACGGAGACATTAACGGAGTAGGCTATGAAGTGATATTGAAGACTTTTGCCAATCCGGCAATGTTGGAATTATGTACACCGGTGGTGTATGGCTCGCCGAAAGTGGCGGCTTACCACCGCAAGGCAATGGATTTGCAGGCAAACTTTAGTATAGTCAATTCGGCATCCGAGGCGCAAGACGGGCGGTTAAGCATAGTCAGCAGTACCGAAGACGAGTTGAAGGTGGAACTTTCGAAACCTACCGCAGAGGGAGGGCAGGCGGCTCTTGACGCATTGGAAAAGGCAATGTGTGAGTACGGCGAGGGTCTGTTTGACGTATTGGTTACAGCTCCGGCCAATCCGGATACCATGCGTGCGGGAGATTTCACTTTTTCCGGTCACGAGGCTTATCTGGAAGAACGGTCTGGAAAGAACAGCAAGGCATTGCCTGTTTTATTGAAAGACGACTTCCGTATGGCGTTGGTTACAGGAGTGATGCCGGTAAAGGAGGCGGCAAGTATCTTGAGCCAAGAATTGGTAATGGAGAAAATAGAGACTTTCCATCGTTCGCTGAAGGTTGATTTCGGTATTGATAGTCCGCGAATTGCCGTGTTTTCGTTGAATCCTTATGCTGGGAACGGAATTTCGGAAGGCTCTGAAGAAGAGCGGATTATCATTCCGGCACTTGAAGCTATGTCGAAGCGTGGTGTCTTGTGTTTCGGTCCCTACGCTGCTGATGCGTTTATGGGGGCAGGCAACTATAAGCATTTCGACGGGGTCTTGGCAATGTATTATGGTCAGGGCGCAACTCCCTTTATGACGTTGGCTACAAGCGAAGGTGTCCGGTTTACAGCCGGGTTGCCCATAGTGCATACGGCTCCCGTACATGGCGCCGCTTATGACATGGCGGGCAAGGGCATTGCGTCTGAAGATTCTTTCCGTCAGGCCGTATATGTGGCGTTGGATGTATTCCGCCGCCGCCGGACGGAAGCCGAAATCAGTGCACGTCCTTTACGTAAGCAATATTACGAGAAGCGGGACGACAGCGATAAGTTGAAATTGGATACGGTAGAAGAAGATTGACATGAAATTCGCGATAATAGCGGCGGGAGAGGGATCCCGCCTTTCTCAGGAAGGTGTCCGTTTGCCTAAGCCGTTGGTGCAACTGGGCGGAACGGCCATGATAGACCGTCTGGTGCATATCTTTGCGGCGAATGGGGCGGAAGAAGTGGTGGTTATCATCAACAACGAGGTTCCGCTTACGAAAGCGCATCTCGCCGGTTTGGCGCAGACCTCGGAAGTTCCTTTACGGGTAATAGTGAAGACTACGCCCAGTTCGATGCATAGTTTTTATGAGCTTAGCCCTTATTTGAAAGAAGACCGTTTCTGCCTGACAACGGTGGATACGATTTTTCGTGAAGACGAGTTCGCCCGTTTTATAGAAGCGTTCAAGGCTTCGGATAAAGACGGCATGATGGCGGTTACCGACTACATAGACGATGAGAAGCCTTTGTATATCGGAACCGATGGGAAACTGAATATTACGGGCTTTTACGATAAACCGGCATCCGGTACGAAATACATTTCAGGGGGCATTTATTGCCTTACCCCACGGGCTATCGGTACGTTGGAACGTTGTATCAGTGAAGGAATGTCGCGTATGCGCAATTTCCAGCGTCAGTTAGTGAGCGACGGCTTGCGTTTGGAGGCATATCCGTTTTCGAAGATATTGGATGTAGACCATGCCGGGGATATAACGAAGGCGGAGGCCTTTTTGAATGGGAGTGACAGGTAAAAACGAATGAAGGAGATGTGTGCCGGTTTTCTGTGTAATAAGCGGATTTGCGTTGAGACAGGCACATATTTATTGTAATATAAACTAATAAAAAGCAGCAGAAATATCATGCAACAAAATGAAGGAAAGATTCGGGTAGTAGGCGTGAGCCGCGGGAACGAGTTTTCCCCGAATCATATCGGGAATGATGCAGCCATCTTCCAAGGTGCGGCCGGCGAGTTGGTCAAGAGAGGATGTGAAGTGACGGTTTTTCCCGAAAGAGAATTTGTGGCTGGACACATTCAGGCAGATTTCATTTTTGATATGGCGCGCGATAACGCGACGATTGCCCGCTTGAAAGCGTTGGAAGATGCGGGAGCCTTGGTTGTCAATTCGGGTTATGGCATAGACAATTGCGCGCGCCAGCCGATGACGGAACTTTTGATAAAGAATGGCATTCCTCATCCGGAAACGTGGATTATATCGACCGTTGACAATGCGTCGTTGCCCAACGTGTTCCCTTATTGGATAAAGCGTGGTGATTCGCATGCGATGGTGAAAGAAGATGTAGTGTATGTGGAATGTAAGCGGGAAGCGGAAATGGTGTTGGCTGACTTCCGCAAACGAGGCATTCCCGTGGCAGTGATTAATGAGCATTTGGTAGGCGACTTGGTGAAGTTCTACGGAGTGCAAGGCACAGATTTCTTTTATTCTTTTTATCCTACCGAACAATCGCATAGCAAATACGGATTGGAAGCTATCAATGGAAAAGCCAGGGGTTTTTTCTTCGACCGCAACAAGCTGAAGGATTACGCCAACCGGGCGGCTGAGGTGCTTCGCGTCCCTATCTATGGAGGGGATTGCGTGGTGTCTGCAAAAGGTGAAATCCGCATCATTGATTTCAACGATTGGCCGAGTTTCGCTCCTTGCCGTGAAGAGGCCGCTCCTTATATAGCCGAGTGTATCTATAACCGTATTGTTTCTAAACAGGACAACCGATAAGAGCATGAGTGAAGCGAAGAAAGGGCTTGAAGCGTCATTCAAGTCAATGGATACCGAAGAGTTTCTTGATATCTATTTCAATCGCCCGGTAGGGTATGCATGGGCATTGTTTTTCAACCGGTTTGGCACGCATCCCAATGTGGTGACCATTCTTTCCATCATTTTGGGCGTGGCGGCAGGAGTGATGTTTTACTTCCCCGACCTGAAACATACCCTTATTGGGATTGTGTTATTGATATGGGCAAACCATTACGATAGTTGCGACGGGCAATTGGCGCGGATGACAGGGAAAAAGACCCGTTGGGGGCGTATGCTCGACGGGTTTGCGGGCGACCTTTGGTTTATATCCATCTATGCTGCCATTTGCTTGCGCCTGACGTTCCAGCCTTTACCTTTTGGCATAGGTGCGGAAAGCGGAACTGTATGGGGAATAGGTATTTGGATCTTGGCATTGGTGTCGGGCACACTTTGCCATAGCCGCCAATGTGCATTGGCGGATTATTACCGCAATATCCACCTTTTTTTCTTGAAAGGTAAGGCGGGAAGTGAACTCGATAATTTCAAGCAGCAGCGTGAAATATTTTATGCTCTTCCGTGGAAAGGCAACTTTTGGTGGAAAGCTTTCCTTTACTCTTATGGGAATTACACCCGTAACCAGGAGCGGATGACTCCTAATTTCCAGCGTTTCTATGCTTTTGTGCAGCAAAAGTATGGCGATGCCCTTCCGCAAGAGTTGCGCGATGATTTCCGCCGCCTGAGCTTACCCTTGATGAAGTACGCCAACATCTTGACGTTTAATACGCGTGCCATTGCGCTTTATGTGTCGTTGCTTATCGGTGAGCCTTGGCTGTATTTTGTGTTCGAGATTATTGTGATGACTGCTTTGTTTTTATACATGCGCCGTCGTCACGAGGCGGTATGCGCTTTCCTTTATCATAAATATGCAGAATAATGAAAGAAAAATTCCGTAATATATTTTGGTTCTTCGGCATTTTCGCCATCGTGGTGATGCTTTTCACCTTTGATATGGATTATGAGGAACTATGGGCAAACTTGCGCAGGGCAGGCGTGTGGCTTCCTGCGGTTATTTTGTTATGGGTGTTTATCTATTATCTGAATGCATGGTCGTGGTACGTGATTATCCGCGACGGGAAAAGCGCGGAGGTGCCTTTTTGGCAAGTTTATAAATTGACGGTATCGGGCTTCGCTTTGAATTATGCTACGCCTGTAGGATTGATGGGCGGCGAGCCTTACCGCATTATGGAGCTTAGCTCGTATGTAGGGGCGAGTAAAGCCGCTTCTTCTGTAATCCTTTATGCGATGATGCATATTTTTTCCCACTTTTGGTTTTGGCTCACTTCGGTTGTGCTTTATGTCATCTTCGAGCCGATGAACTGGGGGATGGGCGTAATGCTTGCCGTAATTGCTTCGTTTTGTTCGCTTGCCATTTATTTCTTTATGAAAGGGTATCGCAACGGGATGGCGGTGCGGGCGCTGAAACTGCTGACTCATGTGCCTTTTGTCAAGAATTGGGCGAAACGTTTCGGTGTGGAGAAGCGGGAGACGCTGGAGCGGATAGACGCGCAGATAGCCGAACTTCACAAGCAGCGTAAGAGCACTTTCTACGTTTCGTTAGGATTGGAATACGCGGCCCGTATCGTGGGATGCTTGGAGGTATATTTCATTTTGAACATTCTGACTACGGATGTAAGTTTCCTTGCCTGCATCCTGATTATGGCTTTCACTTCCCTTTTCGCTAATTTGTTTTTCTTCTCGCCCATGCAGCTGGGCGCACGTGAAGGCGGGTTTGCGTTGGCTACGGGCGGGCTTGCCATTCCCAGCGCATTTGGCGTATATACAAGTCTGATAACCCGTGTGCGTGAATTGTTTTGGA
This sequence comes from uncultured Bacteroides sp., assembly GCA_949296855.1. Lineage (GTDB taxonomy): Bacteria > Bacteroidota > Bacteroidia > Bacteroidales > Bacteroidaceae > Phocaeicola. The sequence goes on from CASFRN010000092.1 coordinate 9,525, forward strand.
TTATAATAGGGGTGTTGCTGATGAAAGTGGGCAACCGCAAAAATAAAGAATAAAATGAAGAAGTTAAGTGATATTCAAGGAGTGATATTCGATTATGGAGGGACAATCGATACCAATGGTCGTCATTGGGCGGAAGTGTTGTGGGGGAAGTACGAAGAGATTCATGTGCCGGTAGGCAAGGCTGCTTTCCGTGAGGCGTATGTACACGGTGAGCGTACGTTGGCCCGCTTTCCGTTTGTGAAGCCTGACGATAATTTCCGAGATGTGCTTCGCGTCAAGACGCGGATTCAGATAGATTGGTTGGTGGAGAACGGAAAGCTTTCGCGCGGAGAAGCCGATGCGGAACAGTATGCAGTCCGCATTGCCGACGGGTGTTATGCTTACGTGCTTGAAGTGTTGAAGCGTACACGTCCTGTGGTGCAGACGCTTTCCGAACGCTATAAATTAGTTTTGGTGTCTAATTTCTACGGAAACATTCAGGCTGTATTGAAAGATTTCGCTTTAGACGGATTCTTCCCTCGTATTGTTGAGTCATCGGTAGTAGGAGTCCGTAAACCTGACCCTGCAATTTACCGTTTGGGCGTGGAGGCTATGGGCTTTCCTGCCGGACAAGTGTTGGTGGTAGGCGATTCGTTTTCGAAAGACATGGTGCCAGCCAAGCAGGTAGGATGCAAGGCGGCCTGGCTGAAAGGCGAAGGCTGGGGGGGCGAGGAGACCGATGAATCATTGCCGGATATCGTGATAACCGACCTCTCCGGTTTGTTGTCTTGTTTGCTGTAATCACAGATGAAACCGGTGTCGTCTGGTGGTGAAGGCAGTTAAATATTAAGAAAGAAAATGGAAAAGAAGAAACAACATGCCGTATTGGTAAGCGGGCAATATCTGTTGCCTTTTATCTTGCTGACCTCCTTATTTTTCCTGTGGGGGTTTGCCCATGCCATTTTGGATGTGCTTAACAAGCATTTTCAAGAGTTGCTTGATATTACCAAGACCCGTTCCGCGCTGATCCAAGCCACGATGTATATGGGGTATTTTGTGATGGCATTGCCTGCGGGCCTGTTCATTAACCGTTTCGGGTATCGTAGCGGGGTCGTATTCGGATTGCTGCTTTACGGCATTGGGTCGTTACTTTTTATCCCCGGGCAATACTTCGTTTCTTTTAATGCTTTTTTGTTTGCCTTGTTTGTCATTGGGTGTGGGCTGACGTTTCTTGAAACTGCCGCCAACCCTTATGTTACCGAGTTGGGAGCAAAGGAAACCGCTGCCAGCCGCTTGAATCTGGCTCAGTCATTCAATGGCTTAGGCTGTATATGCGCTCCTTTGCTCGTCGGTTGGTTCCTTTTTTCCGACACGCAAGAGCATCCCAATAGCGTAGCGTTTCCATATGCTTGCATGGGAGTGTTGGTTTTGCTTGTGGCTGCCGTATTCCTTCGGGTGAAATTGCCGGAAATCAAGCATGAAGCGGAAGTCGACAAGGCGGGGAAACAGGTGGGGCTGTGGTCGCATAAGTTGTTTATATTCGGATTGATTGCTTTGTTTGCTTACGAAGTGGCTGAAATCTCTATTAACAGCTTCTTTATTAATTATGTGGTGGAGCAGCAGTGGATGGATGCGCGTTATGCTTCGCTGGCACTTTCGTTCGGCGGATTGAGCTTGTTTATGTTGGGACGTTTTGCGGGCAGTTGGATTATGAGGCGTGTCAGTGCTGAGCGGATGCTGTTTTGGTGTGCTACGGGTACGGTTTGCACTACTACGGTGGTATTGCTCGATGCGGGTGCTGTTTCGTTTGTAGCGTTGCTGTGTGGCTATGCTTTCGAGGCGATTATGTTTCCTACCATTTTCGCTCTTTCGTTGAAAGGCCTGGGTATCCATACCAAGCGTGCTTCCTCATTCTTGATGATGTCTCCTGTGGGAGGAGTTGTGGGGCCGTTGTTGATGGGGCTTGTAGCAGACCATACCGAGTCGATGGTCTGGGCGTTTGCCGTGCCTTGGGTAGCTTATGTCGTTGTGTGGCTTTATGCCCGCAAGATGCTTGCCGTTTCTTCACCGCGGTAAACTGCTGGTCGTTGGGATGAGAAACCGCGCCAGTTTTACCATGCATATATGGCTGCATCCTTTGCAAGATTATTAATCTTTCGGCGTGAAGATTATTAATCTTACAGCTTGAAGATTATTAATCTTGTTTGGATAGCGGTTATATTGCTCAAGCTCATGGGGCTTTTCTTCATTATTTTCAGGTTGTCTTTTTTGCCTTAAAGGGTTAAGAGCCTGTTTAAATTTTCCGATAAACCTGAGCAAAATTTAAACAGGCTTTAAGTCTGCATACAAAAAAGGCACAAGGACGTAGAAAAATATTCCTTTGATGATTTGGATGTATCCTGCGTCTTTGTGCCTTTTTACGTATATTACGGCAAAGTTTCTTGCAATCAAGAAATCAATAAGCGTTTTTTTCGCCGTGAACGGCGTTGCGTACGGTGCGGTAGATGATGTAAAGGTCTAGCCAGAAACTCCAATGTTCGATGTACCAAATATCACCTAAAATACGGCCTTCCATGTCTTTCAACTCTTTGGTCTCTCCGCGGTATCCCGTTACCTGGCTCCATCCTGTAATGCCTGGTTTCACGAAATGGCGCACCATATATTTATTGATGAGTTTAGAATATTCTTGTGTATGCTTTAACATGTGAGGCCGCGGTCCCACGATGCTCATGTCGCCTAACAATACGTTGATGAACTGAGGCAGTTCGTCAATATTGGTTTTACGCATGATGTCGCCCCATTTTGTCTTGCGCGGGTCGTTTTTCGTCGCTTGCAGGGTATCGGCATCTTTGTTGACTTTCATCGAACGGAATTTAATGCAGTAGAATTCTTTATCATTCAACCCGTTGCGCTTTTGACGGAAGAAGATTGGACCTGGCATGGTCAGTTTGGTGATAATGGTCACTATGATAAGGATGATAGGGAACAATGTGCACAGGAATAAAAGGGAGAAAACAATATCGAACGTGCGTTTCAAGAACTTGTTTTCCGGACGGCTCAGCGGGTCGGGACGCAAACTGAGGTAAGGCACATTTCCCATCATGTTGAAATATACCCGGTTATGTAAATAGTTGCGTAAGTTGGGGACGCTGTAGAAGTGTACCACATTGTTCTCGCAATAGTTTATAATGGGCAAAATGATGTTGGCTTTCCGCGACGGAAGGCAGCAGAACAGATAATGGACGTAAGTGTGTTCCGCCAGATAGTGTGTCACGTCTTCCGGTTTGCCTAAATAGGCGCAATGCAGGTTGTCGAGGTCTGGGTTAGGCTCGTCATCAAAATAACCGCAAACCGAATAGCCGCTGGTCGGGTCATCGGTTAGTTCGTGGTATAATTCGATATTGTTGGCTGTACTGCCTACTAACACGGCATAATGGATGTTGTGCTTGTTGTTGCGGTATGCCTTCAGGCAAGCGCGGAAAATCACTCTATAAACGCTGATTGTCAAGAATAGAGCGGAAAGATAGGCTGCATAAAATAGGGAGATAACGTTGAGGTGCATTCCTACGGTCAGTAATACCCCACTTACGATAGAGAAATAAAAGACGTTGCGGAATACGCGTGCCACAATCTGATAGGTATGTACTTTTTGCCGATGCAGGATGACCCCTCCCCGTATGGTACATAATAAATAACACAGTGACAGCACAATAAGGATTTGCGGTAGGGTTGAATTGAACATGACAGGCTTTTTAAGCAAGTCTGTCCACAAGTAAAATGAATAAAACAATCCATTGCATAAACACAAATCTCCCGCAATGACCAACGTCTGTATGATGCTGTTATATTGCACCGTGCGGTTGTTGTTATTCTCCATGATGAATAAAGTTTTTTAATTAGACTTTAGTTGTTTAGTAATCTTTGCTTTCTCAGGCTGTTTTTATTTTCGTCTGTCAGTCTTGTCTTTATTGTTTGCAAATATGGCTGTAATCTTGAAGAAATGCAAATTTTTTAGGATAAAAGCTGGCTCTAAATAAAAATGTATGTTAAATCCGGAAAATTATTCCGGTTTTTGTATGTTGGATAACATAAAAAGCTTACCTTTGCATCGTGTTTTTCATGGTATTAGATTTAAGGTTAATGAAGATTGGGAATCTGGGAAGATTCCCTTTTTTTATGGCCGTCTTTTTATGTGTCTTTGATGCCTTCCTTATGGCGTTTCCCTGATAATTTAAAGGTGTCATTCCGGTTTTCTTTCTCACTTGTTTGCAAAGTCATAATCTTTCGCTATATTTGTTTGCCGGTTTTCAGAAACAGGAGAAAACCGGTGTGTATATAATATAAAGGTATGAATATAAAAATTAGGTTGATTGTGATGAACTTCCTGCAGTTTGCCGTGTGGGGAGCTTACTTGACTTCGATGGGGACTTACCTCGCAGGTATCGGGCTGGGTAGCCATATCGGATTGTTTTATGCCATGCAGGGTGTGGTGTCATTGTTTATGCCTGCCGTTTTGGGTATCATAGCCGACCGTTGGATGCCTGCCCAGCGCCTATTGGGGCTGAGCCATCTGTTGGCGGCCTTGTTTATGGCGGGGGCAGGCTATTACGGCATGACGGCGGGCGATTTGGTTTCGTTTCCCGTCTTGTTTGCTTTCTATTCGGTGAGTGTGGCGTTTTATATGCCTACCTTGGCTTTGGCGAACTCGGTGGCTTATTCTTCGCTCGACCGTGCCGGGCTGGATACGATTAAGGCTTTCCCGCCTATTCGCACGTGCGGCACAATAGGCTTCATCTGTTCGATGTGGCTGGTTGATTTGTGGGGATTCCAGTCTAATTACATGCAGTTCTTTGTATGTGCCGGCTGGGGGATTTTGCTTGCTGCCTATGCCAACACGCTTCCTTCGTGTCCGGTAAACCGGGGGGGCGGCGGACGGAAGTCGTTGGCGGAAGCGTTGGGGCTGAAGGCTTTTCTGTTGTTCCGCCAGCGTAAGATGGCTATCTTCTTTTTATTCTCTATGTTATTAGGGGTTTCTTTGCAGATAACCAACGGCTTTGCCAATCCGTACATTACGAGTTTCAGCGCGATACCCGAATATGCCGACACATTCGGCGTGCAGCATGCCAATTTGTTGATTTCTCTTTCACAAATCAGCGAGACTTGCTGTATCTTGTTGATACCTTTCTTTTTGAGCCGTTTCGGCATTAAGAAAGTAATGCTTATCGCTATGGTGGCTTGGGTGTTGCGTTTCGGCTTGTTCGGCTTGGGGAATCCGGGCGGCGGCGTATGGATGTTTATTCTTTCGATGATAGTTTATGGCGTGGCGTTCGATTTCTTCAATGTGTCGGGGTCTTTGTTTGTCGATAAGGAAACAGACGTGGATGTACGTTCGAGCGCGCAAGGGTTGTTTGTCATCATGACCAACGGGCTGGGCGCCACTATCGGTACACTGAGCGCGCAAGCGGTGGTCAACCGTTTCGTTGATTTCAATAGCACGGTGTCTCAAGTAGAAGGATGGGCACAAGCCTGGTTCGTTTTCGCGGCGTATGCTTTAGTGGTGGCGGTTTTGTTTGCCATCGTTTTTAAATATAAACACGTAAAGGAATGAAAGAGATTGAATTGAAAGTCTTGGATATGTCATCGGTTTTGAAACCGTCCGATTCGTTTGCGTTGGTGTTGGAGGAAGTGGGAGGAAGAGAGCGGAAGTTGGCATTGATTATAGGGGCTATGGAAGCCCAAGGTATCAGAATGGCGAAAATGCATTATAAACCTCCTCGCCCTTTTACTCATGAATTGATGTTGAGCATAATGAAAGCGGGCCGGTTGCGGCTCGAAAAAGGAGTCATTTATGAAGTGAAAGACGGCATTTACTATACCTATTTGTATGTAAGGAGATCCGACGGGGAATCGGAAATCGTTGACGCACGTACTTCCGATGCCATAGTCTTGTCTTTGCGTGCAGGTTTTCCGCTGTATGTTTACGAGGATTTGTTGGAGCGGGAGCAGTTGCGTAACATTTCGCCGGACGGATCAAAATATACGGTGACGATGAATTCGGTCGATATGGGAATGCTGAAAAGAGCAATGGAAGAAGCTGTGGCATGTGAGGATTACGAACGGGCTTCTCTTTTGCGGGATGAAATCCGTCGGAGGGAACATGAAGGAAATAATGGAGACTGATGTTGGTTTCCGGGTACACATATTTAATCATATTTAGCTTATGCATACATTTTATACTCCCGATATAATGGCAAGTGCCGAACTGCCCGAAGAAGAGGCGGCTCATTGTTTGCGTGTGTTGCGCCTGACTGTAGGTGATGAAATTTTGTTGACCGACGGGAAAGGATTTTTTTATAAGGCGCAAATAGACGGCATTGCCGGGAAGCGCTGTCATGTGAAAATCATGGAAACCATCGGACAAGTTCCTCTTTGGAAGGGGCATTTGCATTTGGCGATGGCGCCTACGAAGAACATCGACCGTACGGAATGGCTTGCTGAGAAAGCTACGGAAATCGGGTTTGATGAACTGACGTTCTTGAATTGCCGCTTTTCGGAGCGGAAGATTGTGAAGAACGAACGAATCGAAAAAATTGTGGTCTCTGCTGTCAAGCAATCATTGAAGGCCCGTAAGCCGCAGGTAAATGAGATGATGGATTTTGCCAAGTTCGTCCGTCAGGACTTCCAGGGGCAGAAATTTATCGCTCATTGTTATGAGGGCGATAAGCCGTTGCTGCAAGACGTGTTGTCTGCAGGTGCGGATGCGCTGGTGATGATAGGCCCTGAAGGTGACTTTAGTCCGGAAGAAGTGAAACTGGCGGAGGAAGCAGGGTTTCAGGCGGTGAGTCTTGGCAAGTCGCGGCTTCGTACGGAAACAGCCGCATTGGTGGCTGTACATTTGATGAATTTGTCACATTTGGAACGGTAATGAAAGGGGAAAATATGTTGAACGGAATGAAGAAGAAATGGGCGGCGGGCTGTTGGATGATATGGCTCGTCGGGATAATGGCATCCTGCGCAAGCGGAAATAAATACGAATCGGCTTTGCCTGAGGACGCTGCTTTGGTGGTATCGGCCAATCTCGCTTCGATTGCGGAAAAAGGCGGATTGGCAGGAGAAGAAGGCGCGGAGGCTGTGCGGAAGCTGGGCGATGCCTTGAAGAGCGGAATGCAAGGCTCCGGGAAGTTGATAGACAAAATTATAGACGACCCGGCAGAGAGCGGAATTGATTTTCGGGAAGACGTGTATTTTTTCGTAGAATCGCAAACGGTTTCTGCAGGCTTCCTGGCGCGTGTTTCTCATGACGGTAAATTGGAGGCTTTGCTTGATGAGTTAGGCCGGCAGCAAATCTGTTCCGGCCTTACGGAGGAAGACGGTTGTACATGGACCGTTTTAGGGAATGTGCTTGCGGCTTACACTCCGGATGCATTGCTGTTGCTGACCGACCCGAATGGCGGAAACCCTCAAGAAATGCGGCATATGGCATCGATGTTGTTACGTCAGGGTGAGGATGAGGGTTATCGTGCCACGTCTGATTTCGGGTTGCTGAAGAAAGGCGAAGGGGATATCGTAGCGTTAGGCTCGCTTGATTTGATGCCTGGAAGGTATGTCACTCCGATGCTTATGGGTGTATCGGGTGATTTGAAATTGGAAGATGTGAAATATTTGGCGGAAATTACGTTTGGGCAAGGAAAGATGATTGCCGATTTTACGGACTTGACTACCGATCCGGTGATGAAGCGGATGAAAGAACAACAATTGCAGGCATTCGGAAAGATAGAAGGGGAATATTTGGACTGTTTTCCTGCCAATACAGGGTTTTGGATGTCGATGCATATAGACGGAAAGAAGATATACGAACTTTTATGCGGTCATCCGGTGTTGGGCAATCAGTTGGAGAATTCAATGGTGCCTATCGACTTTGAAGCCATATTTCGTGCCTTGAAAGGTGATATGGCAGTGGCTGGCGATGTGGGCTCGGGTGCGTTCATAGCGTATGCCGACGTGACAGATGACCGCTTTCTTCAGACCTTTGAAGACTTGAAGCCATTGCTGTCATTGACGGGAGGGCAAATGCGGTTGTTTAACCGGGGTGCTTCGGAATATGAGTTCCGTATGCAGGACGGCAGCTTGATGGGGATGCGTCCGGGAAATCAATCGTTGTGGTTCGGTGTGTCCGAAGGGAGGTTTTATTTGACGAATCATGCCGGTTTGATAAACGCCCGAGTGCCGGGCTTGACTTTGCGTGATTGCCCTTGGGGAGGATCTGTTAAAGGCAAGCGTTACTTTTATGCGATGAACCTCGGCGCATTGGCGGAAAAAGGGCTTCCGGTTGTCGGCGGGCCGGAATTGCAAGCCTTGTCTTTTTTGAAAGGATTGGATTATCTGACTATCGAAGGCGTTAATGCGGAGAAGCTGCGGATGGAGCTGGTGATGAAAGACCCTAAAACGAATATTCTCAGTTCTTTGTTGAGCGCATTTAAATAATAAATAGAAGGAAAGAAAATGGAAACAATCGAGTTGCAACAGACTTTGCCGGAAGTGTTTGCCGGCAGAGATGCGGTTATATCCGATGTCTGGCATCGTCAGGTAGCTTTGCAGAAGGGAAAAGTTTATCTGCTGGAGGCGGCTTCGGGGGCTGGAAAGTCTTCTCTTTGCAGTTTTGTTTATGGGTACCGGTCGGATTATCAGGGTATTATTGCTTTCGACGGACAAAACATACGTAATCTTTCGGTACGTGATTGGGTGAATTTGCGGAAACGTTCGTTAAGTATGTTGTTCCAAGAGCTTCGGCTTTTTGGAGAATTGACGGCATTGGAGAATGTGCGTTTGAAGAATGCGCTGACGGGTTATTGTTCCCGGAAACAAATAGACGAATGGTTTTTGCGTTTGGGTATTGATGGAAAGAAAAACGAGAAAGTGGATCGTATGTCGTTTGGGCAGCAGCAGCGTGTAGCGTTTATCCGTGCGTTATGCCAGCCTTTCGATTTCATTTTTCTAGATGAGCCTGTCAGTCATTTGGATGACGGTAATAGCCGGATTATAACAGATATACTTAAGGAAGAAGCGAACCGGAGGGGCGTAGGCGTGGTAGTGACTTCTATCGGAAAGCATTTGCCCTTGGAATACGACCGGGTACTGAAGCTTTAGCTCTCTTTCATACACATTATTGATTATTTATCATTCACAAGAAGCATGATTTGGAAATTGTTAAAACAGCATATAAATCCTTCGCAATTGCTTGGCTTTGCGTTGGCTAATGTTTGCGGTATGGTGATTGTTTTGCTTGCCGTACAGTTTTATCGGGACGTTTTGCCTGCCTTTACGCAAGGAGATAGTTTCTTGAAGGGAGATTATCTCATTGTCAGTAAGAAAATCAGTACGTTAGGCACATTAGTCGGGAAACAGACTACGTTTTCTACACGTGATATAAAGGAAATAGAAGAGCAGCCGTTTGTGAAGCGGGTGGGCAGTTTCCTGCCTTCTCAGTTTAAAGTAATGGCAGGAATGGGGTTTCAAGGGGTTGCTATGTCGACCGACTTGTTTTTCGAGTCTGTTCCAGATGCATATGTCGATGTACAGTCTGACCAGTGGACGTTTAATCCCGAATCGGGTGTCATACCTATTATTATCCCCCGTAATTACTTGAATCTGTATAACTTCGGGTTTGCCCAAAGCCGTAATTTGCCTCAGCTTTCCGAAGGGGTAATCGGTATGGTGAATTTGGATATCCGTTTGACGGGAAACGGACAAGTTGGTCAGATGAAAGGACGTATTGTCGGTTTTTCGAGCAGGCTGAATACGATTTTAGTGCCGGAAGCGTTTATCCGCTGGGCAAACGCACGTTATGGTGCAGGTAAGGAAGCGGAGCCTTCACGCTTGATTATTGAAGTGGGTAATACGGCAGACGAACGTATTGTCCAGTTCTTGCAACAAAAAGGGTATGAACAGGAAGGTAATGAATTAGAGGCTGGTAAAACGGCTTGGTTCTTGAAGGTGGTTGTCGGAGTGGTATTGTCGGTTGGTTTGTTGATTAGCGCTTTGTCTTTCTACATCCTGGTATTGAGCATCTATTTATTGTTGCAGAAGAATATGCGGAAATTGGAGAGTTTATTGTTGATAGGATACAGTCCTGCGCAAGTGGCGCGCCCCTATCAGTTACTGGCTATCGGTTTGAATTTGTCGGTATTGCTTTTGGGAATCGGCATAGTAGCGGGAATCCGCAGTGTATACTTGCCTGTTCTTTCTTCTTTGCTATCCGGAAATGATGGAGGAGATTTGCTCCCGGCTTTACTGACAGGTGCGGTTGTTTTCTTGTTGGTTTCTGTGCTGAATGGAATCATTATCCGCCGGAAGATAGACAGGATTTGGTTATGTAAAAAATGATGTGTTAGTTATGGTAGAACAAGTGGAATTTTCATTGAGACCTCGTTCGAGAGGCTTTCATCTGATAACCCAGGAAGTGGCGGCTCATTTGCCTGCACTTCCGGAGAAAGGGTTGTTGCATTTATTTGTTAAGCATACCAGTTGCGCGCTGAGCATTAATGAAAATTACGATCCGAGCGTACGCAGTGATATGGAACGTATTTATAACAATTTGGTGAAGGAAAACCAGGTTTATTATACTCACGTTGATGAAGGGGCGGATGATATGCCCAGCCATGCAAAGTGTAGCCTGACCGGTGTGTCGTTGGCTATCCCCATAACGGGTGGCCGTTTGAATTTAGGGACGTGGCAAGGCATTTATTTGTGTGAATTCCGGGATTATGGAGGAGCTAGAAAAATAGTGGCTACAATTATCGGGTGATTTGTTTGCCGTACCACAAAAAATGTTTTTCGGCATCTCTTTCTGTGAATAAGTGTTTAAAAGCAAGGACGCGCTGGCATCACTGTTAATATCTTATTTCATGTTTGCTGGTAAAAGTGGTTTTTTTATAAAAAAATGTTACCCAAAATGATAAGCTTATAAGATATTTATATAAATTTGCGTAGACGATTGGTCAAACATTAAACAATCGGACAAACCTTAGTTCAGGTGAAAGAACAGTTGATTTTATAAATAATAAAGAGTAAAGCTTATGTCAAAAATCGTTGGACACATTTCGCAGGTCATCGGTCCGGTGGTCGATGTGTACTTCAAACTGGAAACAGGTCAGGATGTGGAAAAATCTTTGCCGAAGATCCACGATGCGTTGACCATCGTCCGTAACGATGGCCGTACGTTGGTTATCGAAGTACAGCAGCATATCGGTGAAGATACCGTACGTTGCGTAGCCATGGACAGTACGGACGGATTGAAACGCGGAATGGAAGTCGTACCTGCCGGACACCCGATTTCTATGCCGGTGGGAAATCAGATTAAGGGACGTGTGATGAATGTAGTCGGTGATGCGATTGACGGTATGAAGGAACTGGACAGACAGGAAGGTTTCCCGATTCACCGCGAACCGCCGAAATTCGAAGACTTGGCTACATCGCAGGAAGTCCTTTTTACGGGTATTAAAGTGATTGACCTCTTGGAACCTTATCTGAAAGGAGGAAAAATCGGTTTATTTGGTGGTGCCGGTGTAGGAAAAACGGTGCTTATCAAAGAGTTGATTAACAACATTGCTAAGAAACACAATGGCTTCTCTGTCTTTGCCGGGGTGGGTGAACGTACCCGTGAAGGTAATGACCTGCTGCGTGAAATGATTGAGTCGGGTGTAATCCGTTACGGCGATGAATTCTTGAAGAGCATGGAAGAAGGCAATTGGGATTTGTCGAAAGTAGATTACAAAGAAGTGGAAAAATCGCAAGTGTCTATGGTATTCGGACAGATGAACGAACCTCCTGGTGCACGTCAGTCTGTGGCATTGTCAGGATTGACGTTGGCTGAATCTTTCCGAGACAGGGAAACTGGCGAAAACGGCCCGCGGGATATTTTGTTCTTTATTGATAACATCTTCCGTTTCACACAGGCTGGTTCCGAAGTTTCGGCACTGTTGGGACGTATGCCGTCGGCTGTAGGTTATCAGCCTACATTGGCGACTGAAATGGGGCAGATGCAGGAACGGATTACTTCTACAAAGAATGGTTCTATTACTTCTGTACAAGCGGTATACGTGCCAGCCGATGACTTGACCGACCCGGCTCCTGCTACTACATTTACGCACTTGGATGCTACTACGGTGTTGAGCCGTAAGATTGCCGAGTTGGGTATTTATCCTGCTGTTGACCCGTTGGATTCCACTTCACGTATTTTGGATCCGTTGGTTGTAGGCAAGGAACATTATGACACCGCACAACGTGTGAAGCAGATTCTGCAGCGCAATAAGGAATTGCAGGATATCATCTCTATCTTGGGTATGGATGAATTGTCTGACGAAGACCGTTTGACAGTGAATCGTGCGCGTCGTGTACAACGATTCTTGTCACAGCCGTTTGCCGTAGCCGAACAGTTTACCGGAGTGCCGGGTGTGATGGTGTCTATTGAGGATACCATTAAGGGATTCAAGATGATTTTGGACGGTGAAGTGGATTACTTGCCCGAACAGGCATTCTTGAATGTCGGCACCATTGAGGATGCTATCAAGAAGGGTGAAAAACTGCTTGCCGCAGCGAAAGGATAAGTATAGAGTTTTTTTTAAATGAAAGAGTAATGAAAGAACTTCATCTGGTTATCGCTTCACCTGAACGTACCATTTATGACGGTAAGGTGGATATGGCTGTTTTACCGGGCGAACTTGGAGAATTTCAAGTGCTGGTCAACCATGCTCCTCTGATTTCCTCATTAATGGCCGGAGAAGTGAGGTATACGGCCGGAAAAGAATCGCAGTCCTTGCAAATTAAGGGTGGATTCGTAGAAGTCAGGGACAATCAGATATCGGTTTGCGCCGAACTATAAGCGGGGCGGCAAGAGGGTTTAAGCTGTTTTGAAGATGTTTTTAACGACCGTAAAAAAGAGATTTATCGGAGAACTTAGCGTGGGTGGCGTTGCGCTGACGGCTGTGGTGGCTTTGGCCTATCATTTGTTTATGCCGGAATGGTATTTTGCCTGCTTTCCGTTGATACCGGTATTTTTCTATTTGTTCGGGCTTTTATACATCTATATGGTTGCTTTCAGTTATGAACTGGGTGCAGACAAAATAGCGATGACTTATCTGATATGCAAGGTGCTGAAGTTGATATTAAGTGCGTTGGCGCTGATTTTTTACGGATTTGCAATAGGGCAGGACGTAGTGGCTTTTGTGGCGACTTTTGTCTTTTTCTATTTTGCGTTTCTGTTTTTCGAAACCCGTTTCTTCCTTCGCTTCGAAGCGAGGCTGAAATTAAGTAAACAAGTTAACAATGAAAAGAATACGGTACATAGTAATAACGCTGCTGCTGTTGTTGGCAATACCGGCAACGACGCTGAAGGCGGAGACCGGCGGTGAAGGAGATATAGATGTGAACGAATTGATATTCGGGCACATTGGTGACGCTTATGAGTGGCATGTTGTCACTTTGGGCGATGCGCATCTGACTATCCCGCTTCCGGTCATCGTAAAAAGCAGTACAGGCTGGCATGTGTTTTGCTCTTCTCATCTGGAAGGTGGTAAAACATACGAAGGTTTGTATATAGCCGAAGGCGGTGCATACGACGGCAAGATAGTGGAGCGGAATGCTGCCGGCGAAGAGGTAAGGCCGATTGATATTTCCATTACCAAAAATGTGCTGGGCTTGTTCATCAACAGTGCTTTGCTGGTGGTGATTATGCTGAGTTGTGCACGGTGGTATAAGAAACACGCATTGGAGCAAGGCGCTCCGAAGGGCGGTGTGGGAATGATTGAGGCTACGGTAATGTCTATCTACAACGATGTCATCAAGGGATGTGTCGGTGAAGATTACAAGCGTTATGCGCCTTATTTGCTGACCGCTTTCTTCTTTGTGCTGGTGAACAACTTGATGGGGTTGATACCGATATTCCCGGGTGGTGCTACGGTAACGGGTAATATAGCCGTAACATTGGTGTTGGCTTTATGTACGTTCCTCTTTACCAATATATTTGGTACGAAGGCGTATTGGAAAGACATTTTCTGGCCCGAGGTTCCTACGTGGTTGAAAGTCCCCATACCGATGATGCCTTTGATTGAATTCTTCGGTATATTCACCAAACCGTTCGCCCTGATGATTCGTCTTTTCGCCAATATGATGGCAGGTCATGCTGCGATGTTGAGCTTGATTGCTATTATTTTCATCACAGTAAAGGCAGGTGCTGTCATCAATGGCTCGATGACGGTGGTAGCGGTAGCGTTCGGTATATTTATGAATGCGCTCGAGTTGTTGGTCGCATTTATCCAAGCGTATGTGTTTACGATGCTTTCGGCTGTGTTTATCGGCTTGTCGAGAGTGAAAGGACACAATGAATAATAAAACAATAAATTAAAAGTATAACCATTAAAATTTTAGAATTATGTTATTATCAGTTTTATTGCAGGCTGCTGCAGGTGTTGGCATTAGTAAATTGGGCGCTGCTATCGGCGCAGGTATCGCAGTATTAGGTGCAGGTATCGGTATCGGTAAAATCGGTGGTGCTGCCATGGAAGCTATGGCACGTCAACCGGAAGCATCAGG
>CASFRN010000093.1 GCA_949296855.1 uncultured Bacteroides sp.
ATAAATGTGCACCATCAGGCTGACGGTAGAGATAACTACCAACATCATGACGGAAATCGGGTCGAGCAAGATTCCCATGTCGATGTGCAGCGAGGTGTTGAACGGCAGCCATTGGAAGTTCCAAGGCATCAACGTTTCGAATACTCCTTCAGCCGTACGCGGAGCAGTGAAGTATTCGTAGGCAGTGAGGTAGCTCAAGAAGGTCACACCTGTCAGCGACAGCGTACCGATAAGCCCCGCCACGCGATGTTTCATGTACATGCCCGCCAGCCCCAGTATCAGGAAGCTCAGGACGGGTAGCGCGAGTATCAGAATTGTATATTCCATAATCGATAAAATGTTTTAGTTATCCTTTCAGGTCGGTGATGTCATCAGTAAGGATTTGTTTCACATTGCGGTACACATTAATGATAATGGCAATCGCTACCGCGGTTTCGGCTGCGGCGATGGCAATGCCGAACAATGTGAAGAAATGTCCTTCCAGTTGCCCTGGGAAAAGATAACGGTTGAATACGGCAAAGTTAATATTCGTTGCGTTCAGCATAAGCTCAACAGAGATGAGCAGTGCCAGCAGGTTTTTGCGGGTAAAGAATCCGTAAATGCCACAAAACATCATGATGGTACTGATAACTAAATAATGTATTACATGTATTTCCATAAGTTGAGCCTCCTGTTATTTTTCTTCTCTGGCTATCAGGATACCGCCGATCATACATGCCAGCAGCAATACACTGACCACCTCGAAAGGTAATACAAATTGATATTTGTCTGTTCCTACAAGCGCTCTGCCTACTTCGACAGACGGAAGTTCTTCACCCAACGGGATGGCGTTGAGAGCGAATCCGTTCGTGAAGAGCAGCAACAGTACTAATGCGGCTCCCACAACGGTGGTTGCCAGCACACTGAACAGTTTAACCCGATTCATCTTGTATTTCATGTCTTTGTCTGAACGGGTCAAAGCGATAGAGAACACATACAATACGATGATACCTCCGGCGTATACCATCAGTTGCACCGCACCTAAGAAAGTGTAGCCCAACATGAAGAATACCGCCGCGGTGCCAAAGAGTACGAACAGCAGGTAGGTAGCTGCACGCAGCAGTTTGCCTGTAGTTACGGCGAGCACCGAACAGATGGCAATGGCGAGTGCCACTACACCGAATACGATATTTTGAAATGAGAATATTTCCATGTCTATTGGTTATTTAGCAAGGGTTGAACCTTCGCGGTTAAGGGTCAGGACGAGTTTGTCTTTCTCGAACACAGCGTTCTCAAAATCATTTGAAAACTTGATGGCATTGTGCGGGCAAGCGTTTACGCACAGGTTGCAGAACATGCACGAGCCGAGATTGTACTCATACTTCACCAATACTTTTTTCTTTTTCCCGTCGGCGTCCTCACGCATTTCGGAGGTAATTTTAATGGTGCCGTTCGGGCAGTTTATCTGACACAGCCCGCACGCGATGCAGTGGTGATGGTTTTCTTCATCGTGAATCATCGTCAACCGTGCACGGTGGCGTTCGGGAACGTGTAGCGTGGTATGGCGGTTTTCAGGATACTGTTCGGTCACTTTCGGTTCCAAAAATACTTTCATCGAAGTACGCAGCCCTACAAGCAAGCTCTTCAATCCTGAAGCATACCCTTTTATATAGTCGCTGAAACTTTCCATTGTTATTCTATATTAAAAAACGAGTCCATAAACTTTGCAAACTGCCATAACCAGCAATACGACTAATGACAGCGGCATGATGTATTTCCATTCCAAGGTCAGTACTTGGTCGATGCGCAGACGGGGATATGTCCAACGAATCCACATCAGCAGGAACACTACGAAGAAGGTTTTTCCTAAAAACCATACGGCTCCCGGAATGTAATCCATTACGGCATTGAATCCGTCGAGGCCTGCAATGTGCAGCGGCATCCAGCCTCCCAAGAAGAGGGTGGTAGCGATTCCGGCTGTGATAAACAGGTTCAGGTATTCTGCCAGGTAGAAAAAGCCGAAGTGCATACCTGAATATTCGGTATGGTATCCGGCAGTCAATTCTTGTTCGGCTTCGGCTAAGTCGAACGGGCCACGGTTGGCTTCGGCGTTGCCTGCGATAAGGTAGACAATGAAAGCCACGATGGCTACGATGTGTCCTTTAAAGATGTTCCATCCGTTGGCTTGTCCCATTACGATTTCGTGGATATCCATCGTTCCGCTCAGCATTACCATGGTTAATACGGTGATGCCGATGGAGATTTCGTAGCTGATAAGCATAGCGCCGCTTCGTACTGCACCAATCAAGGTGTATTTGCTGTTACTACTCCATCCGGCAAGCAAGATGCCCAGGATGCCGATAGATGAAGCGGCCAAAACGAAGAGGATACCGATATTCATGTGCAGGATTTCCGCGCCATTGTGCCAAGGCAGGCACGAGAACGTCAGGATAGAAGCGAGTATCACTAAGAACGGTGCCAAGGCGTACAAGAACTGGTCTGCTCTTTTCAGTTTGAAAACTTCCTTAATCAGTATCTTGATTACGTCGGCAGGCACTTGCAGCAGTCCGCCTTTGCCTCCTACACGGTTCGGGCCGATACGGCACTGGAAAGCCGCACAGACCTTGCGTTCCATATAAATAAGGATGATGGCAAGCACGGCATACAATACCATGATGACGACACCTACAACAACACATTCTAGGAATATGGCAAGTCCTTCAGGCATTACGCTGCACAAGGCAGTGTGGATGGTTTCCCAAAGCGGTTGCAGGTTATAATAATCTAAAAATGCTTGGTTCATATTTGTAATGATTGATTTTGAACGTTGTTTCTTCTTTTCTTATCGGTCGATGTCGGGAATGACGAAGTCTGCCGAAGCGCCGATGGCAATCAGGTCGGCGAATTTCCATCCGCGGCACATCGTGTCCATCGCCTGTACCAGCGGCAGACCCGTAGAACGGAAGTGCATACGGTAAGGAGTCTTGTCTCCATGGCTTTCGATCATCACGCCAAATTCTCCGCGGCTTGATTCTACCGCTGAAGTCCAAATGCCTTCGGGCAATTTGATGATGGGCTTTGTCTTTACGCGGAATTCACCTTCCGGAATATTGTCAATCAGTTGTTCGATGATGCGGCACGATTCCATCAGTTCGTCCATACGCACCATATAGCGTGCGAATGTGTCGCATTCTTTGTAGGTAATCTGACGGAAATCCACCTTGTCGTACAATCCGTACGGATGACGTTTGCGCACATCGTTCGCCCAGCCAGCGGCACGTCCGGTACCTCCTGTACATCCTAACGAAATAGCGTCTTCCTTCGAAAGGATACCTACGCCTTTCATACGGGTATCGGCAATGACGTTGCCGGTGAAGATGTCGTGGTAATCCTTGATGACGTTGCGCAAGTGCTTGATGAATTCTTTCACTTTTTGGCAGAAAGTAGGATGGATGTCGTCTTGAACGCCACCGATGACGTTATAGTGCTGGATGAGTCGTCCACCAGTAGTCTCTTCGAAAATGTTGAGCACCATCTCTCTTTCGCGGAATCCGTAGAAGAACGGGGTCATGGCACCCATATCCAGCACCAAGCAAGAGTAGAACAGCAAGTGCGAGTCGATACGTTGCAGTTCATCCATAATGGTGCGGATGTATTTTGCACGGTCGGAGATTTCGATGCCTGCCGCTTGTTCGATACACATACACAAAGCATGACGGCTTTGGTGTGCGCTCAAGTAATCCAAACGGTCGGTCATGCCGAGGGTTTGCGGATACGTCAGGCTTTCATTCATTTTTTCGATGCCGCGGTGGATATATCCTAATATCGGGTCTACTTTTTTAACGACTTCGCCGTCAAGTGCTATACGCATACGCAATGCACCGTGGGTGGAGGGATGTTGAGGCCCCATGCTCACAACGAAATCATTTTCGTTGAAGACTTTGTTGTCGAAGCCTTTCAATGTACCGTCAGGCATTAGGCGGTATTCTTTGGTGACATCGGCATTTATTTCATTGTCTAGGCGCAGCGGATTCGATTTCATGTCATAGTCTTTGCGCAACGGCCAGCCTATCCAGTCTTCGCGCAAGAAGAGGCGGCGCATGTCGGGATGTCCTTCGAAAAGGATGCCGAAGAAGTCGTATGCTTCACGCTCTTTGATGAGGGCGGTTTTCCATAGGTCGCTCACTGTGGGTAGTACGGGTTGTTCGCGGTCTGTGGTTGCGGTGCGCACGGCGATGGTGTCGCCGGTCTTGGTTGATTCTAAGAAATATACGGTGCCAAGTCCTTCTTCGCCCCAGTCCATACCTACGATTTCACGCAGGAAGTCCATCGGGCTTTGTGGGTCGTTTCGCAGACCTTCCATCACTTTGCGGAATGCGCTGAGAGGCAGTTTTATTACGCCTGCGTTTCCTGCGCATACTTCAGTTCCTTGTATTTTCAGTACATCGTCACGTTTCATTGTTCACCTCCTTTCGCCTTTTCTGTTTCGTTTTCTGTCCCTTCGTTGTGGGCGTTGCTGCGGTTCACGCCGCCTAAGTAGCGTTCTACCTTCATTTTGCGTTGCAACTGCATCAGCCCGTAGTAGAATGCTTCGGGACGCGGCGGGCAGCCGGGGATGTACACGTCAACGGGGATTACTTTGTCTATGCCGTTCACTACATTATACGACTTGATGAACGGACCGCCAGAGATGGTGCATCCACCTACGGCAACTACATACTTCGGTTCTGCCATTTGGTCGTACAAACGCTTCATGACAGGGGCTGTGCGATAGGTGATGGTACCCATGACTACTAGCACGTCTGCTTGACGGGGGGAGTTACGCGTAACTTCGAAACCAAAACGCGCCATATCATAACGGGCGGCACCCAATGCCATAAATTCGATGGCACAGCAACTGGTACCTAATAGCAAGCCCCATACAGAGTTACTTCGTCCCCAGTTGATTAATTCGTCGAATGTGGTCAGGATGACGCCTGCACCGTCTTGGTTTACTTGCTCGACAAGACGTTCCAGGTAATCGTTGTTCTTGAACTCGTCGTATTCCATCGATCGGATTTTCGGCTTTTTCATTTCCATTCCAACGCTCCTTTCCGCCAAGCGTATGCCAGGCCTAAAATTAACACTAACAAGAAGAATGATACACACACTAATGCGTAGGCACCGATTTCATGCACTACGTTCGCCCACGGGAAGAGGAATACGGTCTCGATGTCGAACATCAGGAACAGAATGGCAAACAGGTAATAACCTGCCTTGAACTGTACCCATGATTGTCCACGCGTCGGGATACCGCACTCGTAAGGTTCACCCTTTTGCGGGTTGAACGAGCGGGGCGATATGAGCCTTGAAATCGTCAGTGCCGCTACCACCAGCACAACGGCTGTCAGGATAGCTACAACTAAAAACGTGAAAAACATATATATAAATTGATATTTGATGAAAATTCTTTTCTTTGTGCACGGTCACGGTCAGCCAGCGAAAAGACGCATACCGTTCCGCCTCTTATCGTAGGAGGGATAAGGAGGCCATAGCGTATTAGTGTAGGGTTTGCTTGTTTTTTCATTGTTGACCGGTCTGAAAACTGGAGGCAAAGATACATATTTATTTTTAATTAACAGGAAGCGATTCCGGATAAAAAAAGAAGGGAAAATAATTTTTATGCCCAACTTAAGTTATCATTATTTCCGGATGTCGGCCGGAAAGGTTGTCAATTAAAGAATTTTTCCAGTTTCTTAATCATCATATTCAGGCAGAATACTACCACATGGTCGTTTTCTTGGATGGTGGTGTTACCTGTTACCAGGATACCTTCGCCGTTGCGTATCAAACCACCTATCGTGGCTCCCTTGGGTAACCCTGCGTCTTTTACTTGTGTGCGGGTTATGCGTGCACCGGCTTTGACGGTAAATTCGGCGACATCGGCATTGGCGAAGGTGAGGCACTTCACATTCGAAACATCGGCATCCAGCATCATTTGGTAGATGTGGCTGGCGGCGATGAATTTCTTGTTGATGACACAACCGATGTCCATGCTTTCCGCCATGCTGATGTAATCGACGTTTTCTACCTGTGCTACAGTCTTGCTTACTCCCATTCGTTTGGCTGCTAAGCAGGCTAAGATATTGGTTTCAGAACTTCCCGTCAAGGCGACAAAAGCTTCGGTGTTGTGGATGCCTTCTTCTTCGAGTAAGTCGAGGTCGCGCCCGTCTCCATTGATAATCATGACTTTATCGTCTACCAGTTCGGTCAGCCGATTGCAACGCGCATAATCGCTTTCTATAATTTTTGTACGCATATATTCAGGCATATACTGCACGGTACGCACGGCGATGCGGCTTCCTCCCATAATCATGACATTACGCACATCGGCGTAGTGCTCCTTGCCTGCTATCTTGCGGATATAAGGGATATATTTTTTTGTGGTGGTAAAATAAACAATGTCATTCAGCAGGATAGAATCGTCACCGCGTGGAATGATGGTTTCATTGCCGCGTTTGATAGCTACAATGTGGAAAGGGATGTTTCGTCCGCCTAATTCATAGAGGGGGATGTTGAGGATTTCTGCGGTTTCGCGCATTTTTGTTCCGATAAGTACCAAAGCGCCTCCCGCGAATTCCCACCATTGGCGTATCCAACTCATCTTTACGGCATCTACGATGTCTTTTGCCGCCAGCATTTCAGGGTAGATAAGGGAATGTACGCCGCGTTTGGCGAAAAATTCTTGATATTTGGGAAGCAGGTATTCGTAATTGTCTATCCGGGCTACGGTTTTTTTGGCTCCTAATCCGGAAGCAAGCATGCAAGCTGTCATGTTTTGGCTTTCGTTTGGGGTAACGGCGATAAACAAGTCGGCGTTGGCTGTCCCCGCTTCTTTCAGCCCCGATATGGAGGTTGGCGAGATGTTAACCGTCATCAGGTCGAAATTGTTGCCTAATTTGCCTAATCTGTCTTCGTCTTCATCCATCAGGATGATGTCTTGCTTTTCTCCTGCCAGTAGTTTGGCGAGATGTGTGCCTACGGCACCTGCTCCTGCAATGATGATTTTCATATTTTCAGAATATCGATAAGTGTATTACAAATATTTGTTTGGTTTATGCCGCAGATGGCACGTAAAGCTTCTACGGGGCCGTGTTGGATGAAACGGTCAGGGATGCCAAGGCGTTTCACCGTCGGGGTATATCCGTTGTCGGACAAGAATTCGAGTATCGCGCTCCCCATGCCTCCTTTCAGTATGCCGTCTTCTACCGTCACGATGTGTTTGAAGCGTTTCCCGATTTCGTGAAGCATGGTTTCGTCAAGAGGCTTCAAAAAACGTAAATCATAATGGGCTATGCTTTTATGTGTTTGCCTTTCGGCATCGGTGATGGCACTGGCAACTGTGTTTCCGATAGGCCCAAGGGTGACGACAGCTAGATCATCTCCTTCTTTTAATTTCCTTCCTTTTCCGATTTCTACGGCTTCCAGCGGGCACCGCCAGTCGGTTAATGTCCCTCTGCCGCGCGGGTAACGGATAGCGAAAGGCCCTAAGCCGGGCAGTTGTGCTGTATACATCAGGCGGCGCAATTCGTGTTCGTCATAAGGAGAGGCGATGGTCAAGTTCGGGATAGGGCGCAGATAGGCTAAGTCAAATGCGCCATGATGGGTGGGCCCGTCTTCGCCTACCAGTCCCGCCCGGTCGATGCATAACACCACGTTTAACCGTTGGATAGCTACGTCGTGGATGATATTATCGTAAGCGCGTTGCATGAATGATGAATAGATGTTGCAAAAAGGCTGTAATCCTTCTTTTGCCATACCTCCCGAAAAGGTGACTGCGTGTCCTTCTGCGATGCCTACATCGAAGGCGCGGCCGGGCATGGCTTTCATTAAAATATTCATCGAGCATCCCGTAGGCATGGCAGGAGTGACTCCGATAATTTTGTCATTCTGTCGTGCCAGTTCTAATAAAGTGTTGCCGAATACTTCTTGGTATAGAGGCGGCATCCCGGTTGTGTCTTCTACGATGCGTTTTCCTGTTTCCTTGTCGAATCGTCCGGGTGCATGCCAAAGCGTTGCTTCTTCTTCGGCTGGTTTGTACCCTTTCCCTTTTACGGTATGGATATGAAGTAGTTTGGGCCCTTTCATATCCTTGATTTCTTTCAGTACTTTAGTGAGTGTCAGCACGTCGTGTCCGTTTACAGGGCCGAAGTAGCGGATATTCATCCCTTCGAAGATGTTCTGTTGTTGGGTGAGGACAGATTTCAGGCTGTTATTGAAGCGCAGTAGGCTTTTCCTGCGTTCTTCGGTCAAGATTCCCCATTGCCGTAGTTTTTGGGAGATGGCGTAGCGCAGCCGGTTGTATCCTTCCGAGGTCTGCAGGTTGAGCAAGTATTGTTTCATGCCTCCCACGCTGCGGTCGATAGCCATATTGTTGTCGTTGAGGATAATCAGCAAGTTGTTAGGAGTAGACGAAGCGTTGTTTAAACCTTCAAATGCCAGTCCTCCGCTCATCGAGCCGTCTCCGATGACGGCTACTACATGCCGGTCATTCTCTCCTTTTTGGGCTGCCGCCACAGCCATGCCTAAAGCCGCCGAAATGGAGTTGGAGGCATGTCCGCAAGTGAAAGTGTCGTATTCGCTTTCGGCTGGCGATGGAAAAGGGCATAAACCGTCCAGCTTCCGGTTGGTGCAGAAACAGTCGCGGCGTCCGGTCAGAATCTTATGTCCGTATGCCTGATGCCCTACGTCCCATACGATGCGGTCGTAAGGTGTATTAAATATGTAGTGAAGGGCTACCGTCAGCTCTACGACTCCTAAATTAGACCCGAAATGCCCGGGGGTGCGGGAAAGTTCGTCGATAAGCATTTCCCTCAGTTCTTTGCATACTTCGGGCAAAGACTCTGGCGGAAGCAGGCGTAAGTCCTTCGGACTGTCAATTTTGCTCAACAATTCGTAAGATGTAGTGTGTTCCATCTGATTCTTTTCAACATTAATGCCACAAAAATACAATAAATATGTATAAGGTGTTTACTTTTTGAGTGAAAATAACGGGTGGAAGAGATTTGTATGGAGTGTTGTTGGTGATTTGGATATTTTACGTAACTTTGTCAATGCTGTATCTATTCATGATGAGAATAAGCAAATAGGCGGCGTATAGCCATTCATAAACAAGATAGAATATATGGAATTCAGAACAAAAGTTGATTTACCTGTAGGGGGGCCGTTGATTGATCATTCGGATGTGCTGATGATGTGGGGGTCTTGCTTTGCCGAAAACATCGGCAGACGGTTTACGGATTATAAATTCCGGTGCGACGTGAATCCTTTTGGCGTATTGTATAACCCATGTTCGATAGCGGAAGCGGTAAGGCAGGTCGCAGATGGCTATATATATAATAAGGTGGATTTGTATGAAAAGGAGGGTGTGTGGTATAGCTTGATGCATCATGGCTCTTTTTCGTCGAAGTATGCCGATGTATGCCTGGAGAAAATCAATGCCCGTTTGCGTCTTGCGGAAGAATATTTGAGGAGGGCGGGATGGATGATGTGTACGTGGGGTACAGCTTGGATTTATGAATGGAAAAAAACGGGGCGGATAGTGGGAAATTGTCATAAATTGCCCGGAGATTGCTTTACGCGCCGGTTGTTAGAAGTGGATGAAATCGTAGCTGTTTATACGGAATTGCTGGAAAAGCTGCATCGGCTGAATCCGGGTTTGCGTTTCTTGTTTACTGTAAGCCCTATCCGCCATCTGAAAGACGGGATGCACGGCAATCAGATAAGCAAGTCGACTTTGCTTTTAGCTGCCGATAAGTTGGTGAAGGCATACCCTCAATTGTGTTTTTATTTCCCTTCTTATGAGATAGTGATGGATGAACTGCGCGATTATCGCTTTTATGCCGATGATATGCTGCATCCGTCACAGGTGGCGGTCGATTACCTGTGGGAATGTTTTGGGCAGACGTTCTTTACGGATTCTGCCCGCCGTTTTCTGCAAACGTGGGAAAAAGTGAAAAACGGATTGGAACATCGTCCTTTTGACCCTGAATCGGAGGGATACCAGCGTTTTTTAAGTCAAATACTGTTAAACATTGACAGGCTAAAAGAAAAATTCCCGTACTTAGATGTCCAAAATGAAATAAGTCTATGTCAAGCTCGATTGAAGAAATAACCTCCGTTATCGGAGCGAACCGGATTGGGGAACGGTCTGCGCGGATTGATTGGATTCTGACCGACAGTCGTTCGCTGTGTTTCCCCGAAGAAAGCCTGTTCTTTGCATTAAGGACAAAACGTAATGACGGTCATAAATATATCAGTGAATTGTATGCGCGCGATGTATATAATTTTGTGGTAACCGAAGTGCCCGAGTCCATGAAAGGCCATGCGGATGCGAATTTTTTGCTGGTAAATGACGTGTTGAAAGCATTGCAACGTTTGGTTGCCAAGCACCGTGAGCGGTTTGACGTTCCGGTAGTAGGCATTACGGGAAGTAATGGAAAGACGGTGGTAAAGGAATGGCTTTACCAGTTGCTTAGCCCCGGACGGCGGATAACCCGTTCGCCGCGTAGCTTCAATTCGCAGATAGGTGTTCCTCTTTCGGTGTGGATGATGGATGAGCATACCGAATTGGGCATTTTCGAAGCGGGCATTTCTGAAATGGGCGAGATGGAGGTTCTTCAGCCGATTGTTCGTCCTACTATCGGTGTGTTGACGAATATCGGGGGGGCGCATCAAGAGAATTTTGCTTCACTGCAAGACAAGTGCATGGAGAAACTGCTCTTGTTTAAAGATTGCGATGTGATTATTTATAACGGCGATAACGAACTGGTAAGTAATTGTGTTGCCAAATCGTTGTTTGCCGCCCGTGAAATAGCTTGGTCGATGAAGGATGTGGAGCGTCCTTTATTTATCGAGAAAATCGAGAAAGACAGCACCGGAACAACCGTC
Source organism: uncultured Bacteroides sp. (assembly GCA_949296855.1). Classification (GTDB taxonomy): domain Bacteria; phylum Bacteroidota; class Bacteroidia; order Bacteroidales; family Bacteroidaceae; genus Phocaeicola. Next base: position 10,909 of record CASFRN010000093.1, read on the forward strand.
AAATATCGTTATTTAGGCTTTTTTAAAGAATACCGTATACCTTATATAGATGATGCGTCTATTGAGAATTCGTTGAATTGCTTAGCGGTAGCTTTGTATCTGATGGTTCCGCCTGAAACGATAGCCGAGCGGATGGCGAAGCTGGAGCCTGTAGCGATGCGTTTGGAAGTGAAAGATGGCAAGAACGGGTGCGTGCTGATTAACGATAGTTATAACTCTGACTTTGCTTCGTTGGATATTGCGCTCGATTTTATGGCAAGGCGGTCGGAAGACAAGGTGCGTCGCCGCACACTGGTATTGTCGGATATTTTAGAGACAGGGCAGCCCGGAAAGTTGTTATACCGCCAGGTAGCAGAACTTGTGCATAGCCGTGGAGTAAACCGGTTGATAGGAGTAGGAGAGGAGGTCTCGGCGGCTGCCGCGCGTTTCAACCTGGAGGAAAAACAGTTTTTCCGGACAACGGAAGAATTGATGGCATCGGGCGTGTTGGATACGTTGCGGGGCGATATTGTGTTGATAAAGGGGGCGCGCCCTTTTCATTTTGATGAAATCTCCGATTATCTGGAACTGAAAGTGCACGAAACGATTTTAGAAATCAACTTAAGTGCTTTGATAGATAATCTGAACTATTACCGCAATAAATTGAAGCCGGATACGAAATTGGTGTGCATGGTAAAAGCGTCGGCATATGGGGCTGGGTCTTTTGAAGTGGCGAAGACGTTGGAAGAGCACCGTGTGGATTACTTGGCTGTGGCTGTAGCCGACGAGGGGGCGGATTTACGCAAGGCGGGCATTACTTGTCCTATTATTATAATGAATCCGGAAGTGACCGCTTTCAAGACGATGTTCGCTTACCGCCTTGAGCCTAATATTTACGGTTTCCGTATTTTGGAAGATTTTGTGAAAACTGCGGAACGCGAGGGGGTGTCTAATTTCCCTATACATATTAAGATAGATACAGGAATGCACCGCCTGGGTTTCGACCCGCGAAAGGATATACAGGCTTTGATTGAACGGCTGCATCGTCAGTCGGCGGTGATACCCCGTTCTGTCTTTTCACATTTAGTCGGTAGCGATTCTTCCCGTTTCGATGCGTTCACTTGTAAGCAGATAGAGGATTTCGAAGCGGCTTCCGCCGAGTTGCAGGCTGGGTTTGAGCATAAGATTTTGCGTCATATTTGCAATACGGCAGGCATTGAACGTTATCCGGGAGCACAATTCGATATGGTGCGTTTGGGTATCGGGCTGTATGGCGTTGACCCTTATACTAATCATATTTTGCATAATGTAAGTACGTTGAAGACTACGATTTTGCAGATTCATGATGTCCCTGCCGATGAGACTGTAGGATATAGCCGGAAAGGTGTGTTGTATCGTGATTCGCGTATCGCTACCATCCCTATCGGGTATGCCGACGGATTGAACCGCCATTTGGGGAATGGCAATGCATATTGCTTGGTGAAGGGGCGGAAAGCACCTTACGTAGGGAATATTTGTATGGACGTTTGTATGATTGACGTGACGGGAATCGACTGTAAAGAAGGGGATAAAGTGACTATTTTTGGCGACGATCTTCCTGTAACGGTACTTTCTGATGTGCTTGACACGATACCTTACGAAATCCTGACGAGTGTGTCCAATCGTGTAAAGCGTGTTTATTTTCAAGACTGAGATGCAGGAAATGTTTTAAATTAGTCAGAGAAGAAATGTGGGATATATTGGGTTGCTTTGTTGTGGCGGATGGTTCCCTTTTATGTTCTCCGTCCCAAAAGCGTACGCTTTTCATGCTGAAAACGTACGCTTTCCGGCGCAAAAACATACGGTTTTGTATCGGAGAACATAAAAGGGAGATAGCCTGAAAGCGATTTTGATTTTCGCAAAAACACATTGGAACCAATCATGATTTGCACAGCCTGTCGGATAAATTTAAAACAGTTTCTCGTGATGATGTGTTTTACAGCAGGTATAAGACTGGAAAATTTCGTCAGAATGTAGCAAAAGCAGCGGATATTCAAATAAAATTTAAAAATTAGTTCAAAATAACCGCTTTTGATTTTGATATGTCATGAATTTCTCTTTTCTTTGTAGCTGTAAATGACGTGAGGGGCGGCGTGGCTATCCGATACCTTTGTTAACGCAAACTATAGGGGGGAAGAAAGCTGCGTAGACCACAGGTTAGTGAAAGAAAACCGACATTCAATTAAATTTCTAATTAATATTAAAAAAGTAATTTTATGGAAACTACTAAAAAACAAAAAAAACAAGGATTTAAGGGAATTGAAGCTGCTGGCTTAGTTATTATCGCATGCTTTATTATCGCATTGTGTATCTACAAGTTTATCTTGGGCGACCCTGCGAACTTTATGAACAATGACCCGAACAACCATCCGCTTCCGGGTAATATGTTGGGTACTATTTACAAAGGTGGTGTTGTCGTTCCGGTGATTCAGACATTGTTGCTGACTGTGTTGGCGTTGAGCGTTGAACGTTATTTTACTATCCGTGCCGCTTTCGGTCGTGGTAAATTGGTTAAATTCGTGGCTCAGATTAAGGACGCTTTGGCAAAGAATGACATGGAAGCTGCCCAAGCATTGTGCGACAAGCAACGCGGTTCTGTAGCAAACGTTGTAGGCGCTACTTTGCAGACTTACCGTGAAATGGAACAAAACAGCGAATTGGATAAAGACCAAAAAGTGTTGGCTATCCAAAAGTCATTGGAAGAAGCTACTGCATTGGAAATGCCGATGTTGCAGCAGAACTTGCCGATTATCGGTACGATTACTACACTGGGTACATTGATGGGATTGCTCGGTACCGTTATCGGTATGATCCGTTCATTCGCCGCTTTGTCTGCTGGTGGTGGTACTGACTCAGTAGCGTTGTCAACCGGTATTTCTGAAGCCTTGATTAATACTGCATTCGGTATCTTGACTGGTGCATTGGCCGTTATCTCTTACAACTACTTTACTAATAAGATTGATAAACTGACTTATAGCCTTGACGAAGTAGGCTTCTCTATCGTACAGACTTTCAACGCTACCCATAAATAATCGAAGAGGCTGAGGTAGTCTCTCGTGTAAACGAAAAACGTATAACTTTTTAAATCGTTAATTATGGGTAAAGTTAAAGTTAAAAAGAAATCCATGTTTATCGACATGACTGCCATGAGTGACGTGACCGTGTTGCTGCTTACTTTCTTTATGTTGACAGGTAACTTCATCAAGAAAGAGCCGGTACAGGTCGTTACTCCGGGTTCGGTTTCGGAAATTAAGATTCCGGAAACGAACATTCTGCAGATTCTTGTCGAACCGAGTGGCAAGATTTTTATGAGTCTTGACAAACAGCAGGATATGGCAGCTACATTGGAAGCAGTAGGAAAGGAATATGGCTTGACGTTCACTCCCGAAGAAGTCAAGAAATTTTCCGTATTCCAGACTTTTGGCGTTCCGATGAAGAATATGAGATGGTTCCTCTCGCTTCCGGGCGAAGAACAGGATAAAGTATTGAAGGATTACGGAATTCCTTGTGACAGTGTGGACAACCAGTTCAAGGCGTGGATACGTAATGCGCGCGCTACCAACCGTGACTTGCGTATCGCCATCAAAGCTGACCAAAGCACTCCTTATTCTGTCATCAAGAACGTAATGAGTTCTCTTCAAGATTTGAAGGAAAACAGATACAATCTGATTACTTCATTGAAAAAAGTGTCTGACGAATAAAAAAGGAGTTAAAATATGGCTGAAATACAAGATAATGGTGGAGGCAAAAAAGGAAAAGGGTCAAAGCAGAAGAAGATGGCCGTCCGTGTAGACTTTACGCCGATGGTGGATATGAACATGCTTTTGATTACCTTCTTCATGCTGTGTACCTCGTTGAGCAAGCCTCAAACAATGGAAATCAGTATGCCTACCAATGATGAGAATATTACCGAAGATCAGCAGAATAAGGTAAAGGCTTCTCAGGCTCTTACAATGTTGCTGGATGCGGATAATAAGCTTTATTATTACGAAGGAGAACCGAATTATGACGATTACACTTCTCTGAAAGAAACCGATTACACTGCTGACGGCATCCGCAAGATTTTGCTCCGCAAGAACTACGATGCAGTGAAGAAAGTGGAGGAGTTGAAGCAGAAGAAAGCTAATCTGGAAATTACGGAAGATGAATACAAGAAACAAGTCTCTGAAGTGAAAGGTGCCAAGAATACACCGACGGTGATTATCAAGGCGACAGACAAAGCAACTTACAAGAACCTGATTGACGCATTGGATGAAATGCAGATTTGCAGTATCGGTAAGTATGTGATTGTCGACATCACGGAAGGCGACCAGTTCTTGATTGACAACTACAATTCGAAAGGTCAGTTGAGCAGCAATGCTGTAAGTTGAAATGTGTAACACCTAAAAAAGAAAAATATGGCAAAAATAGATTTGATTTCTTTGGAATGGTGTGAACTCATTTTCAAAGATAAAAATAAAGCATATGGCGCCTATAAGATGCGTCGTGATTTCGGAAGACGGCAAATGGCTGCTATCATTATTGTGATTGTGGTTGCTGCTGTAGGCTTCTACCTTCCTCGCCTGATTCAGATGGCTATTCCTGAGAAGGAAGAGGAAATGTTGGAAGTTACCCAACTTTCTCAATTGGAAGAGCCGGAAGTGAAGCAAGAAGAACTGGTTAAGCCGGTTGAACAGATTGCTCCTCCTCCCCAGTTGAAGAGTACTATTAAGTTTACTGCTCCGGTCATCAAGAAAGATGAAGAAGTGGCTGATGAAGACGAATTGAAGAGTCAGGATGAATTGACCGAATCAAAGGTACAGATTTCTATCGCCGATGTAAAGGGTAACAACGAATTGGAAGGTGCGGATATCGCCGACTTGCAGGAAGTGATTACTCAGGCTCCTGAAGAAAAAGAAGAGCCTTACACGATGGTAGAACAGATGCCTCAGTATCCGGGCGGCGTTCAGGAATTGATGAAATATATTTCCAAGAACTTGCGTTATCCGGCTATCGCACAGGAAAACGGTATTCAAGGACGTGTAATTTTGCGATTCGTCGTTTCGGCTTCAGGTAAAGTAGAAGATGTTCAGGTGTTGCGTTCTTTGGATCCGAACTGCGATAAGGAAGCGGTCCGTGTGGTACAGTCGATGCCGCAATGGATTCCGGGTAAGCAGAACGGACGTAATGTGCCTGTATATTACACCTTGCCGGTTGTATTTAGATTGCAGTAATATATCTTAAGAGATGCGTGTATGAAAAGAAGTTTATATGTAGGTGTTTGTATTCTCTTACTGTTGGTTTCCTGTAACAGCAAGCGTTCTGCCGGTGATGGGCAGACGTGGTATTCAGGTTCCATAACGATTGCGGTAGATGAATCTTTGAAACCGATTATCGAAGAAGAGTTGCAAGTGTACCGGGCGTTGACTCCCGAAGCGGAAGTCACTCCTATTTATTGTAGTGAGGTAGACGCTATTAAATTGCTTTTGCAAGACAGTGTGCGCTTGGTTATCGCCAACCGTCGGTTAAGTGATGCAGAACTGGCTTCTTTTCATTCACGCAAATTTTTCCCGGAGTCTGTGCCGATGGCTGTAAGCGGAATCGCTTTAATTACGCATCCGGAAAATACGGATTCATTGATTACAGTGGGGCAATTCCGTAAAGTACTGACAGGGCAGATTAAAAGTTGGAAAGATTTGAATCCTGAATCTCGTTTAGGGGAGATGAATGTTGTGTTCGACAATCCTAATTCGGGAACTATTCATTATGCCATTGATTCAATTTGCAGAGGCGAGCCGTTGGCTTCTACGTTGACTGCATTGAAATCAAATGAGGAGGTTATCGAATATGTGTCTAAAACTCCCAATGCACTGGGGGTTATCGGCGCTAACTGGGTGGGCAATGCGGCTGATACGACGCGCCTTTCTTTCAATGAATCGGTGCAAGTGATGGCTGTCAGCAATTCAGGATATGCGACGGTAGGAAACAGTTATAAGCCTTATCAGGCTTACCTTGCTTTGAGAGAATATCCATTGGTTCACGATGTCTTTATCTTAATAAACGATCCGCGTACGGCTTTGCCTACTGGTTTGATGAGGTTTTTAACTGGTGACAGGGGGCAACGCATAATTCTGAAATCGGGTATCGTACCGGCAACGCAACCGATTCGATTGGTGAATGTGAAAGATGAGTTTTAATAAGGAATTAATATATGATTATGAAAACTAAAGTTTTAAGTGCATTATGTTTTAGCTTCTTGTTGTCTGCTTCTTTGTATGCTCAGGAGCCGCTGTCTCAAGATATGGTGAAGCAGATTGATAAGATTGCTGCGATGATTAAAGATAATCCAGATGCTGCTGAAGATGCTTTCGATGAACTTCTGAAAGGGAAAAACAAGAAGAATGTATCTTTGCTGGTTGCTATTGGTAGAGCTTATTTGGACAATGGCAAAATAGATGCGGCTAAAGAATTTGCCGAGGATGCTCGGAAGGCAGATTCGAAAAACGGCGAAAGCTATGTACTGCAAGGTGATATAGCTTTGTCGGTAAAAGATGTTGGTACTGCTTGCGGTTTCTATGAGCAAGCTATCTTGTTTGATGAAGATTGTTTTGATGCTTATTATAAATATGCTAATGCATATATTGGTGTAAACCCCCAGTTGTCTGTAAATATGTTGCTGAAACTGAAGGAAAAACATCCGGCAGAAATACGTGTTGACCGTGAATTGGCAAACGCTTACTACCAAATGGGTAGTTACGGTAAGGCAAAACAAGTGTTCGATGAATATATGCAGAAAGGCCAGCCTGACGTACAAGATTATTCGCGTTACTCGATGTTGCTTTACTTGAACAAAGATTATGCACAGTCGTTGGAAATGGTAAATAAAGGTTTGGCAATGGAAGCTGATAACCATTTGCTGAAGCGTTTGAAGATGTACGGCTTGTATGAAACAAAAGCTTACGCGGAAGGTATTCAGGCAAGTGATGTATTCTTTGCCGACCCGGACAACCCCGACTTTGTATATATGGACTATTTGTATCGTGCACGTCTGTATGCTGCCAATAATGAAATAGACAAAGCGATGGTTGAATTTGATAAGGCGATGAAGCTTGACGAAAAGAGTGAACATCCTGAAATCGCTAAGGAAGCGTCAGAGGCTCAGCAGAAAGCGCAGAATTATCCGGAAGCTATTCGTCTTTATCAACAATACTTAGACGGTATGAAGGATAAGGCTGAAGTGACAGACTTGTTTATGTTCGGCCGTCTGTATTATATGGCAGCGGGGGCTTTGTCGACACCTGCGCCAGTTGATTCAGCTCAAACGGAAGCACCGGTTGTAGCTGTGGTAGATTCTATTCAGTTGAAAGCTTATTTAGTGGAAGCCGATACGATTTTTGCTCAAGTGGCAGAACGTGTTCCTAATAACTATTTAGGTAATTTCTGGCGTGCTCGTACCAACGCTATGCTTGACCCGGAAACCACTCAAGGATTGGCTAAACCGTATTATGAAAAGGCTCTTGCTATATTGGAAGAGAATCCGAAAGCATCGAAAAATGTGCTGATTGAATGTGAAAGTTATTTAGGATATTATTATTTCTTGAAAGAAGAATACGAACAATCGAAGGTTTATTGGGAAAAGATTCTTGCCATTGATCCTGAAAATGCGACAGCGAAGCAGGCTATGGAAGGTCTTCAGCCTTAACGTTTGGTCATCCTAATGAAAGAAAATCAGCTTTTTAGTTGAATAAATTTTATCAGAGGACACTGTAAAAGAGAGTTCATGTAAAAGTGGCTTGTTCTTTTCGGTGTCCTCTTGTTTTTTTAGATAACCTTGTAATTATTTTCCGTATTATGGATTTCATTATTGATTTTATTTTGCATATTGACCGATATATGGTTGATATCGTGCAGAATTATCATACTTGGACGTATGCAATTTTGTTTTTGGTCATTTTTTGTGAAACTGGTCTGGTGGTGACCCCTTTTCTTCCGGGTGACTCCTTGTTGTTTGTAGCTGGTGCCATTACCGCTTTGCCCGATATGCCGTTAGAGATACATACGCTGGTATTGGTCGTCTTTATAGCGGCTGTATTAGGTGATTCGTGCAATTATATGATAGGACACTATTTAGGGCAACGGTTGTTTAGCAATCCGAATTCGAAGATTTTCAAGCAAAGTTATCTTGATAAGACCCATGAATTTTTCAAAAAATATGGGGGGAAGACCATCATTATCGCACGTTTTGTCCCTATTGTCCGTACGTTTGCTCCTTTTGTGGCGGGTATGGGTAAGATGCATTATTATTATTTCATGTGTTATAATCTGATAGGGGCAGCTTTGTGGGTAGCTTTGTTTTGCTATGCAGGACATTTTTTCGGCGACCTTCCTTTTGTGCAGAAAAACCTGAAGTTGCTGTTGGTTGCCATTATTTTCATTTCACTGTTGCCTGCTATCGTGGAAGTGTTGCGGGCTAAATTGAAGAAAGGATGAGGTATTCGTTAATTGTTCCTGTCTACAACCGTCCCGGTGAGGTGGACGAGTTGCTGGATAGTCTGACCCGGCAGCGGTTTCAGGATTTCGAAGTGTTGGTGGTAGAAGACGGATCTTCGGTTTCTTGCGAATCGATTGTCGGCAAGTATGCGGAAGCATTAAATATACATTATTTCTATAAGGCAAATTCCGGGCCGGGGCAGACGCGGAACTATGGAGCCGAACGCAGTCATGGTGAATATCTGATTGTGTTGGATTCGGATTGCGTGCTTCCTCCGGGATATTTGGAAGCGGTAGAAGCCGAATTGCGGCGAGAACCTGCCGATGCGTTCGGTGGGCCCGACCGTGCGCACGAATCCTTTACTTCGGTGCAGAAAGCTATTAATTACGCAATGACTTCTTTCTTTACGACTGGCGGCATACGTGGCGGTAAGAAGAAAATGGATAAGTTTTATCCGCGCAGTTTCAATATGGGAATACGCCGGGAGGTATATCAAGCCTTAGGTGGATTCTCGAAGATGCGCTTCGGTGAAGATATCGATTTCAGTATCCGTATTTTCAAGGCGGGTTACCGGTGCCGTTTGTTTCCTGAGGCATGGGTCTGGCATAAGCGGCGAACCGACTGGCGGAAGTTTTTCAAGCAGGTTTATAATTCAGGCATTGCGCGGATTAACCTTTATAAGAAATATCCGGAATCGCTGAAGTTAGTTCATACATTGCCTGCTGTGTTCACATTAGGTGTATGCGTCATTTTGGTTTTGTCTTTCTTCTGCCCATGGCTTTTGTCGGTTTTGGCGGCATTTGTATTGATTATCCTGGCAGATGCTTCTGTTCAAAATAAAAGTCTTTTCATCGGTGTACTTTCTGTAATTGCTGCGTTTATCCAGTTGATAGGATACGGAACGGGCTTTCTTTCTGCATGGTGGAAGCGTTGCGTATGCAAGAAAGGAGAGTTTGCCGCTTTCGAAAAGAACTTTTATCAGTAATGGATGAGAAATTGAATATTAACCAGTGGGCGGAAGCAGACCGTCCGAGGGAGAAATTGATGCAGCAAGGTGCTTTCGCGTTGAGTAATGCGGAACTCCTTGCTATTTTAATAGGTTCGGGCAGTACCGAAGAGTCTGCAGTCGGGCTGATGCGTAAGATACTCGGCTGTTATCACAACAGTTTGAATGAATTGGGGAAAGCGAATATTGAAGATTTGTGCCGCTTCAAAGGCATCGGGCCTGCTAAAGCGGTGACTATCCTTGCCGCATCAGAATTGGGGAAACGGCGTATGGAAGAAGCGCCGAAAGAGCGTAAGCAAATACGATGTTCGAAAGATATTTATGAATTGTTTTATCCGCTGATGTGTGATTTGCCTGTGGAAGAGTGTTGGATATTGCTGCTTAACCAGTCTTCAAAGGTTATCGACCGCATCCGTGTCAGTCAGGGAGGGCTGGTTGCTACACAGGTGGATGTACGTTGTATCTTACGTGAAGCCTTGTTGAAGCGTGCCGTATCGTTGGTCTTATGCCACAATCATCCGTCGGGAAACATTGCCCCCAGTGTGGATGACGACCGCTTGACGCAAGCTGTCCGGCAAGCATCCGCAACGATGAACATCCGTCTGCTCGACCATCTGATTGTTACTGATGGAGACTATTACAGCTATGCGGATGAGGGAAAGTTGGATTAATTGGAAAACGTAACAGCATCGTTGCGGCAAAGACTTTCCGTATTCTATTCTTTGTAGAGGAAAAATATATTCGTAACTTTGTCGATGTATTCACATAACAGAGGGAGTACCAATATAGAAGTAAGAAGTATGATTAAAGGCATTATAGATTCTAACGAAACGGTGAAAGCTTCAGACCGTACTATCGGGATATTGCATCAATTTTTCTCTGATTGTTTCAATAATGAAGGTAAGTTCGATATTGAAAGGTTTAAGACTCGGATATCCGAAGAAGTAAGCATTATTGATGAAGGATATGAATTGAATTTCTTAGGGAAAAGTTATGCCCAGTTGCTGGCCTCCATTGACACGACTACGGTTATCGTACCAGACGTGGCGCACAATAGTAAGCCGGAGAACGCCGATAGCCAGAATATTTACATAAGCGGTGATAACATGGACGGTTTGAAGCATTTGTTGAAGTCGTATGCCGGAAAAGTGAAATGTATTTATATCGATCCGCCTTATAACACAGGTTCTGACGGCTTTGTTTATAATGATAACTTTAATTTTACATCCGAAGAACTTCAAGTAAAATTGAGCATTGATAAGGAGCAAGCTGATAAGATTCTGGATTTGACTAAACGCGGTTCCGCTTCTCATTCAGCATGGCTGATGTTTATGATGCCCCGCTTGGTGCTCGCTAAGGATTTGTTGACGGAAGACGGCGTGATTTTCATTTCCATAGACGATAATGAGCAAGCCAATCTTAAATTGCTTTGCGACCATGTGTTCGGTGAAGAGAACTTGATTTCGGTTTTTTGCAAAAAAGGGACAGGCGCGAAACAAGACAGCACCCATTTTGCAAGAATCCATGAATATGTTATCTGTTATGCAAACTCAAAGTTTCAAGCGGGTGAAGAGGAAAAAGAAAATGATACATTTCCGTATACAGATAAAAATGGGCGGAAATTTAAAACCATGTTATTGAGGAAATGGGGAGATGCCGCTTCCAGAGAAGACCGTCCTAATATGTATTATCCCATTTATTATAAGAACGGGTGTTATTCTTTGAAAGATGATTTAGGCGAAGGAACATCTGTTATCTATCCGATGATTGGCAAAAGCACGGCTGGACGATGGCGTTGGGGGAAAGACACGATGGACGATGCGATAAAAAAAGATTTGCTCGAAGCAAAAATAAAAGATAATGAGATAGTGCTTTACGAGAAAATATATGAACCTGACGAGGATTGCGTCGCGACTAAATTATTTAATACATGGATAGACAATGTGAATGCGAAGTCCGGAAAGGCTTTATTGAAAGAATTGTTCGACGGTGAGTCTCCCTTTGAATACCCTAAACCGTTAGATTTAATAAAGTTGTTAGTCAAAATGGGAAATGCTATGGACGGCATTGTATTGGACTTCTTCTCAGGGTCTGCTACAACGGCTCATGCCGTTATGCAAATGAATGCGGAGGATGGTGACCACAGAAGGTATATAATGATTCAGCTACCGGAAGCATGTAAAGACAAGTCGATAGCACATAAAATGAAATTTAATACCATTGATGAAATCGGGCAAGATCGCATCAAGCGTGCGGCAAAAAAGATAAAGGATGAAACCGGTGCCGATATTGATTACGGATTCAAGCACTACACATTGGCAGAGCCTTCGGATAAGACTTTGGCAGAATTGGAAAACTTCAATCCGAAAACCTTGTTTGCCGATGAAAACCTGCTGGACGAGTTTGGGAGAGACACGGTGCTGGAAACGTGGCAAGTGAATGACGGCTATGGATTCGGGGCAGAACACACACCGCTTGTATTGGATACATATACCGTTTATCTGATGGGAAAACATTTGTATATGACCGATCCCGGATTGACTGAAAAAGACATGGTGGCTTTAGTTGATAAATATTTAGGTGACACCGCTTTCAATCCGGAAAACATTGTGATTTTCGGTTATAGTTTCACGTTTACCCAAACAGAAATGTTGCGCAAGAACTTGGTTACGCTGAGAGACGGCGAAAAGAATCTGAAGATAAATCTTGATATCAGATATTGATATGGAACTGATTTTGCAGACAGGATTGGAACATCAGCAAATACCGGTCGATTCTATTTGCGATGTATTATCGGGCGTTTTCATGAAACGTCCAGACCCTTATTACAGTAATCCGGAATTGGATCTGAAGGATGTGCAAATCGGGTATAACATCGACAAGGTACAAACCCGCAACGGAATCAACCCGGCTATCCGTAATCAATCCCTTGCGGGCACGTGTCTGAATTTAGATGTCAAAATGGAAACCGGTACGGGCAAAACGTATGTCTATACCCATACGATATATGAGTTGCACAAGCGTTATGGCATCAATAAATTTGTCATAGCCGTGCCTACTTTACCCATCAAGGCAGGTACCCAGTCGTTTATTGCCGACCCGTATGTGCAGAAACATTTCAAGGACACTTGCGGGTACGGTACCAACATTGAATTATATGTATTAAATGCGGTCAAACCGAAGAAAAAGGGACGCCATTTTTTCCCTTCTGCCATCCGTGCCTTTGTTGAAAGCTCTTGCCAGATGAAAAACAGAATTTATGTTTTGTTGGTCAATTTGTCTTTGCTCACATCGGGCAATCAGCTTCGCCGGAAAGATTACGATTACGGTGTTCATGGTTTTTACCGTCCGTTTGATGCCATCCGCGCCACGCGCCCTTTCGTCATTATCGACGAGCCGCATAAATTTTCAAAAGGACAGAAGGGCTTTTCCGTCATCCAAGAAGAACTGAAGCCTCAGTGCATCATTCGTTTCGGGGCGACATTCCCATTCATAGCCAAAGGAAAGGGAAAAAACAAAGTGCCGCAAAGGGATTACGAAAACCTCTTGTACGATTTGAACGCTTGCACGGCTTTTAATAAGAACTTAATAAAGGGAGTGGCAAAAGAACATTTCCAGCCTGAAGACTCGAAAGACGAGAAGATAAAGATTACAGCCATCGAAAACAAGAAAAGCGTTACATTCACCCACCAAACCCTGAAGGGCAATAAGTCTTTTACGCTTCATGCCGGAGATTCTATGGGAATCATCAGCGAGAAGATGTCGGGGCTGACGGTAAACGGAATCGGGAAAGGGAGCATTACTCTGTCCAACGGGCAGGAGAAAAAAACAGGTGAGGAATTTCAGGCGAATGCCTATTCGTCTTCTTATCAAGAACAAATGTTACGCCTTGCCCTGCAACGGCATTTTGAAACCGAAAGGAAAAATTTCGAGCGAGGAATCCGGATCAAGACGTTGGCGTTGTTTTTCATCGACAATATAGAGTCGTACCGCGGAGATAGGGAAGGAAACGGTGCCTGGTTACGGGATACGTTCGACCGGCTTCTTACAGAAGAACTAGACAAGGAGTTGGAAAAAGATAATTCGAGTGCGTATTGCGCTTATTTGGAAGCGAGCAAAGCGGATATTGCCGCATGCAGGGCTGGTTATTTCGCTCAAGACAATCAAGACACCGACGAAGCGATAGCTAAAGAAGTTGATGATATTTTGCACAACAAGAAAGAGCTCTTGTCATTCTATAAAGCCGATGGTTCTATCAATACCCGCCGTTTCTTGTTTTCGAAATGGACCCTGAAAGAAGGCTGGGACAATCCAAATGTCTTTACCATCGCAAAGCTGCGTTCGAGCGGTAGCGAAAACAGCAAGTTGCAAGAAGTGGGGCGTGGACTGAGGCTTCCTGTAGATGAATATGGCAACCGGATAAGCAATGAGGAATTCATGTTGAACTACATTGTCGATTTCTCGGATGCCGATTTTGCCGACAAACTGGTTAGACAGATTAATGAAGATTTGCCGTTTGATGTGACGTCTGTTCTTCCGGCAAAAGAGATAGAACGTGTAGCCTTGATGAGGGAAATGGACTCTATGGAGTTGATGATGGCTCTGTATACCAAGAAATACATCACTGACATAAAGGGCACTCTGAATCCGGAAAAACTTGTAGAATTCTTTGAAGAATACCCCGAATTCAATACCGGCGTAAGCAAATCGAAGATTGTCGACCGAAACAAGCATACTACCAACACCGTCAGGGTTCGTAAAGCTCAGTTCGAGGAACTGCGTGGTCTTTGGGAGGTCTTAAACCGAAAATATATCCTGCTTTTCGAACCTGACGTAAACCGCCTGATTGAAGAAAGCTTTCTTTCCGTTTTAGAGAATGACGTATTCGGCTATCAGACGGTAAAGAGTGAACGTTCTGTAATCGACACGTCAAAAGGACGTGCAGATGTTGTTTCCGAATCGGGAGTAGAATATCTCGTTACAGGAAGGAAAATGCCTTATCGGGATTTTCTGGTAAGGGCGAATAAGGCTACGTCGGTACCAGTCCGCGTTATTCACGAAGCGATATGCCGTTATGCGGACAAACATGGGTTGAATAATGCTTTCATCAACGAAGATTCCTTGTCGCGCCTGATACAAGCATTCGAGGAATGGAAATGCAGCAACCTGCAAGGCAGGTTCAAGTACAAGAAAGCCGATTACGAAACAAAGGCTACCGCGCTTACGAATAAAGACGGTTCGATGAAGCCCGAAATTGTACAAGGGGCTATCGGTATTCATTTGGAAGCGGGTATTGTGTCCGAAAAATATTTGTACGATGCCATTGCTTATGATTCGGATTTAGAGAAAGCGAACATCAAAAGTGAAATAGAAGAAGTGATTGTTTACGGCAAAATCCCACGCCGCAGCATTTCTATTCCCACTATTGCCAATAGTTCGTATAATCCCGATTTTATGTATGTTGTCAGAAAGAAAAACGGAGATAAAGAATTGAATGTCGTTATAGAGACCAAGGATGTGGAAAACAAAGCGAATTTGCGTGGCAATGAATTAGCGAAAATCAATAGTGCCCGTTCGTTTTTTGAGCAATTGAAGCTGGACGGATATAACATTCATTTCAAGACACAGCTTAATAATAAAGGAATGAAAGCCATTATCTCTGAATTGTTGATGAAGTAAAAGAAGTAAAAACAAGAAAACAGTCTCTAAATTCCGTTTTCATAAACTGTAATATTGTAACGTAATGGATATAGGAGAAGTTAATTCTTCATTGTCAATTGATATGGAGTGTGCACTTTTTTTTCTATATTTGCGCCATAATCTAAATAGTTTACGAGACATGGATAATGATGAAAAGCTGAAGATAGAAGAGCGTATTGTTGATATGCTGAAAACCGTTTACGACCCTGAGATTCCGGTTAATGTATATGATTTGGGGTTGATTTACAAGATAGACTTGCAAGATGACGGAGATGTGTCAATAGATATGACCTTGACTGCTCCCAATTGTCCTGCCGCCGACTTTATAATGGAAGATATCCGCCAAAAGATAGAATCGGTGGAGGGGGTGAAGGCGGCACAAATCAATTTGGTGTTCGAACCCGAATGGGATAAGGACATGATGAGTGAGGAAGCGAAATTAGAGTTGGGATTCTTATAAGTAAAAAACGATGGATGCGATGAAGAATGTTTATTTCCTGTCGGACGCACATTTAGGTTCGCGGGCTATTCCGCATAGCCGTACCCAAGAACGGCGTTTGGTGAACTTTTTGGATAGCATCAAAGAACGTGCGGCAGCGGTATATCTGTTAGGTGATATGTTCGATTTTTGGTATGAGTTCAAATTAGTAGTGCCCAAAGGTTATACCCGTTTCTTAGGGAAACTTTCCGAGTTGACCGATAGGGGTGTGGAAGTGCATTTCTTCATCGGGAACCATGACATTTGGTGCGGTGACTATTTAGAGAAAGAGTGCGGGGTGATTTTGCACCGGGAGTCGTTGACCTGTGAGATTTATGGGAAAGAGTTCTTTTTGTCGCATGGCGACGGGTTGGGAGACGACGACCGCAGTTTCCGCTTCCTGCGCACGGTTTTTCATAGCCATACATTGCAGCGTATGTTTTCCGCTTTGCATCCGCGCTGGAGTATAGAACTGGGTTTGGAATGGGCAAAGCATAGCCGTCTGAAGCGGGAAGGCGGTAAGGAACCGCCTTATATGGGCGAAGACAAGGAACCTTTGGTATTGTTTGCCAAAGATTATCTGAAGACTCATCCCACCATTAATTATTTTATGTTCGGCCATCGGCATATCATGCTTGACTTGATGTTGAGCCGTACCTCGCGTATGCTTATCTTAGGCGATTGGATTTCGGATTTCTCGTATGCCGTATTCGACGGCGAGAACCTTTTCTTGGAGCAGTTTATTGAGGGGGAAACGGAAGTGAGATAAATTTTAACTATTCATGCGAATCAGGAGTTAGAGGGAGTTATGTTTCACTTCGCTCGCAGAAGTTAAGGGACATTTGCTGAATATCACAGGCCGGTTTCTGGATATGGAAACGGTCAATTACCCTTTGGGCTTTCGGAAATGCGACAGAAACAATCTTACGCATTGAATCGGAAAGGTCAAGGGGCACTTCCTTCACTTTCATGCGTTTCTCCTCGTCTATGATAAGGTGTGACCTTATGTTTTCGGAAACAACAGCTATGAGTCGGCATGGCCGAACTGGTTTCAGCCACGGAAGCCGCTCAGCGTTTCCTTGTATTGTTTCTCACAGGTATGTGCATTTATGTGGTAGAATATTTCAAGCGTATGGCTGGTCACAGGGGATGTCTCCATACGTCTCTTTTAAAAAAAACGAACTCCTTAGAGTAACGGGTTCCTTTGCAGGCGATGTCAAGGCTGACCAGAAAGCTGAAACTTTTACCTGTATGCAGGTTGGTTCACCAGCGGCGGCGTATGACTGGTATGATTTTGTGGTCGTGTATCGGGAAATCGGTCACATTCACAGCCTCCATGAAGCCTTTGGACTTAAAATTAGCATTTGATGACAACACCGCATTCATTAGCTTGTCGAGATGAACATGAATCTCTGTCGGACTCTGTTGCACACCTGTTATCTCAACAGCAGTAAATATGGTAGCCAAATGATGTTCCAATGACTTTCCCGCACGAGATTTCCGATGGTTGAGAATGATATTGGAAAATTTAATCAATTCTTGACAATTAGGAAACGGCGCACTGTAAACAGGGGCATAAATTTTTTCCTCAAAACCCCGGAACAAGGAGTATTCGGTATCTATCCATTTCAAGAGTTGGATATCAGGTATTTTGCAAATTTCTACGTCTGTAATCTTATGACTGTTATTATAAATATCTTGTGCTAATTTTGCCATTTGCTTTGTTTCCGGGAAATCTGTATATAAAGCTACCAGTTCTTGAATGCTGGTTTCCAGTAGCCTTTCAGGAGTGTTAGCCGAAGCAATGTCAATCAATTGATTGGTCATTTCTGGCGAAAAAATCATCTTGCCATTTTACCGTAACAAATTTATCCTTGTTTTCACCTTTCACTCCAGGGGTATCGAATAAGAGAGCAGCGGTACATTTAGGTATATAAAAACCCGCTTGATGCGAACTATTCTTGCCTGTATCATTAGCTGTTATGAAACGGCAAAAAGCATGTTTTGCAGATTGAACTTTTGCTATCGCACTATTTAAGATTTCACTCATAAGCCTTAATCATTTAACATCGTTTTAACTATCTCCCTTGAAACAGCAGTGATCAGAGGTACAACGACAGAGTTTCCACATTGTCTGTATGCTTGTACATCAGATACTTTATTTATAATATATTCATCAGGATATCCCATTAGACGTGCGCACTCTCTTGGAGTCAAACGCCTTGGATTCATGCCTTCTTGTGGAATTAGAATTTCTGAGCCATCCTTATAATATCTTGCACTTAGGGTACGGCTTATGCCATCCAAATCTACTAGGCCAAAACCGAATCCGTTTCCTTTGGCTTTATGCTTTTCTGCATATTGTTGTAGATATCCCCATAATTTATCAGAAAGAGTGTATTTCTTGTCTGGGTTGTATTCTAAAATATCTCGAAGCCTTTTAGGTGCATCTGGTGTTTGGGGAAATTTGAACTTCTCTTCACCACGATAACGGCGTTTGTCAAATCCGACTATCATGATACGTTCTCTATGCCTCTATGTTGAGGTACGTAGTCTTTTCCATCCATCACCCTGTAATAGACAGAATACTCCAACTCTTCCAATGTGGATTGAATTACTTTAAACGTATTTCCTTTATCGTGGGAAACCAAGTTTTTCACGTTTTCTAAAAAAAGGCTTTGGGTCTATGCTACTAATGATGTCTGCCACATCGAAAAATAATGTTCCTTGTGTCTTATCTTTAAATCCCGTCTCCCGGCCCAAACTTTTCTTTTTGGATACTCCCGCAATGGAAAACGGTTGGCACGGGAAACCCGCACAAAGAATATCGAAATGTTCAGGGATGTATTTTTTTTGTCTCTTCTTTAGTTATATCACCAAAAGGCATTTCTCCGAAATTGGCTAAATATGTTTTTTGTGCAAAGGCGTTCCATTCGGATGAAAAAACACATTTTCCACCTTGTGCCTGCATGGCGAGCCGAAAGCCTCCCATCCCGGCAAATAGGTCTATGAAAGTAAACTGATAATCTATCGGATCAGGAAAAGGTATTTGGAAAAAATCGCCGAACAAACCTGCTTGAAGAGGTTCTCTTAAGATGCTTTCTGCAATTTCAACTTGCGGATATTTGTATTCCAAATATTCCTTTAGATATTTTTGAGCCTCTTTCCTCGAAAAATCTTGTACAAAATCCGGATTGTGCAAATAGTGGGTTATTACCGCCAATTGGTTATCATAAGATTTTGGTCCATACATATATACTTGTACCTTTCCGCCAGAGGTTTCTTTGATGGAAATTTTCTCCGGGAAAGATGCAAGACTTATGTTTTGAAATGTTACGCTCATGGAATGAATTTGTAAATGCGTGCAAATATACGATTTATCTTTGATATATTGTATTATTGTTATAGAAGTGATTTAGAGCCTGTTTAAATTTTCCGATAAAGTTTATTATCAGGTCTCTTATGAGTTTGTTTCCGGTCTGTTTTCCCGATTTTATGCGTCAGATAGCCCGCTATCCTCCTTATAAAATCAGAAAAACAGACCGGAAACAATCCTCAAAATAAACCTGAGCAAAATTTGAACAGGCTCTTAAACTTTTCTTTTTCCTTACACATTTTCTCAATAGCATAAAATATAGTTTCATGATTTCCGGTTTTTGAGAGTTGTATCAAAGCGATTCAGGATAGTCCTGTAACTGTCTATCCATACGTTTGTACGTTCTATGGAGTATCGTTCCCAGTACAACAATTCATCAAGGACTATATTGTCATTTGCCGTTCCATTTCTTTTGTTGATACAGATGTTTGCTACGGCTCATAGTTTTGAGACGGAATGAAGGGCCACGTAATCAAATCCGTCATCCGCATTCAGGAAAAGCGGTTTCCATTCACCTTTCTTACTCCACTTGTTACAATGATGAAATACAGCACCGTATTTCAAGCTCCTGTTGCTGAACAACTCTTTCACGGGAAGATATTCCCATTGGCATCCTTTGTCATATCTATGTTTGGTAATTTCCCCCTTCCCCCGTTTTGGTTGTCAAACCTTATTTTCGTGAGAATACTCAAAGATACAAAAAAGCCAACTAATTTGAAATGCTTTGTGTATAAATTAGTTGGCTTGTTTTTGCTATTTAATGAATATCCTTAATAAGTAGTGAATAATGAATAGTTAATAGTTTATGCTATTGCACTATCAACTATTCATTATTAACTAAAATCATCGTGCCACTTCACCGGTTTCTTGCTTGACAAGCAAACCTTCTACTTCGCTTACCTTTACCATATTATAATCTCCGGCAATGGTGTTTTTCAGTACCGATGCGGCGGTGGAAAAGTCTACACGTTTCTGTTCGTCTTCGAAAGCGTGCTGGGCGTAAAGCATGGCGCCGCAGAATGCATCGCCTACGCCTACGCAGTCTACCACCTCGTCAATGTCGAACACGCGCGTATGTTTCATGGTGCCGTGCGAATACAAGATGCCGGCAAACGTGTGGTGTACGGAGCTGATTACGTTGCGCAGGGCGATGTAGATGTATTTGCAATTAGGGACTTGCTCGCTGATGCCTTTGCAGAAAGTTTCGTATGCTTTTAAGTCGTATGCTTCTCCGCTTCGGGTCGCTTTGAATCCCGGCGCTTTCAGTCCGGTGACTAAGGCATATTCGCCTTCGCTTCCGAACATGATGTCGCTCGACGTCATCAGCGGGCGCAACACTTCTTGCGCCGTCTTTCCGTAATTCCACAGATTCTTGCGGTAGTTGATGTCATACGAAATGTGCAACCCCATTTCTTTTGCGATGCCGATGGCTTCTTTGCACACATCGGCAAGTCCGGGTGTCAGTGCGGCATCGATGCCTGACCAGTGGAAGATGGCGGCGTCTTTGAATGCGTCGCGCCAGTTGATCATGCCCGGCTTCAGTTCGGAGAAAGCCGAACTCTCTCGGTCGTAAATGACTTTCGAGTTGCGCATGGCTGCCGCCTTTTCCATATAATAAGTTCCTAACCGTTTCCCTCCGATGAGGATATGCTTGGTACCGATGTTGTGTGAGCGTAGTTCTGCCAGGCAAGTGTCGCCCAAAGCGTTTTCAGGCAGGCGGGTAATGAATTCTACTTCTCCGCCAAAGTTGGCTGCCGAGATGGCTACGTTGGCTTCGCTTCCGCCATAGTTCACTAAGAAGTCGCGGCTTTGCTGGATGCGCAGATTATCGGGGGTGGTGAGGCGCAGCATAATTTCGCCGAATGTTACGATTTTCTTTTTCATGATGCTATGTTTTTGATTTTTTGGCTTTTGTTTTTTGCATATAAAAAAAAGAGACATCCTTATCTGTCGCTTTCTCTATCAAGCATCGCAAAGATAGTGAAAAGGACGTATAAGGATGTCCCTCGGTTGGTCTATTTAATGATTATTTATTATTGCGTTCGTTCAGGATGTTCATCGTGTCGGTAGCGATGGTCAGTTCTTCATCGGTGGGGATGACTACAACCTTCACTTTCGAGTCGTCGGTAGAGATGACGGCTTCTTCGCCGCGCACTTTGTTGCGTTCGTCGTCTATCTTTACGCCTAAGTATGCTAAGTTTTTGCAGACGGCCGCGCGTGCGCTCGATTGGTTTTCGCCCACACCGCCGGTAAACAAGATGATATCTACGCCGTTCATGGCGGCAGCGTATGCTCCGATGTATTTAGTAATGCGGTAGAAATACATCTTTTCGGTCAGGATGGCGCGCTCTTCTCCTTTTTGCGCGGCGGCTTCCAGTTCGCGCATATCGCTCGATTTTTCGAACATGCCCATCACGCCGCTCTTCTTGTTCAGTAAGGTCGACATCTCATCGGGGGTCAGCCCTTCTTTCTTCATGATGTAAGTGATGGCTCCGCCGTCGATGTCACCGCTGCGGGTACCCATCATCAAGCCTTCCAGCGGAGTCAGTCCCATGCTGGTATCGATACATTTGCCGTCTTTTACTGCTGCGATAGAGCCTCCGTTGCCGATGTGGCAAGTGATGATGCGGGTGCCTTCCTGCGGGATGCCCAAGAATTCGCATACGCGTTTGGATACGTAGCGGTGGGAAGTTCCGTGGAAGCCGTAACGGCGGATGCCGTATTTCTCAAAGTAGCGGTAAGGGATGGCGTACAGGTAGGCGTAGTCGGGCATGGTTTGGTGGAAAGCCGTGTCGAATACAGCTACTTGAGGCACTTCGGGCAGCAGTTTCTGTACGGCGTAGATGCCTTTCAGGTTGGCCGGGTTATGGAGCGGGCCTAAGTCGCAGCATTCTTCCACGGCAGCGATGACAGCATCGTCAATCAGCACCGAGCCGCTGAACTTGGTTCCTCCGTGCAGCACACGGTGGCCTACGGCGTTGATTTCGTGCAGGTCTTTCACTGCTCCATATTCGGCGCTGGTCAGTGTATCGAAGATAAACTGTACGCCGGTAGTATGTTCGGGCACGTCTTTTTCAATGATTTTCTTTTCTCCGCCCGGCAAGGTCAGTTTCAGGAAAGAGCCGGGCAGACCGATTTTTTCGATGCCTCCTTGTGCGAGGACTTGTTTGGTAGTCATTTCATACAGCTTGTACTTGATGGACGAGCTGCCGCAATTAAGTACTAATACTTTCATATATGCTTTTATTGATTTTTAAGGTTATGAAATAAAACGCAGATTTGCGCAGATTAACGTGGTTTTTTTTATTCCCTCTTAATCTGCGAAAATCTGTGTTAATCTGCGTTTTAATAGAATTATTTTTCCGCTTTAGCGGCAATAGCCTGATTAGCGGTGATGGCAATCATTTTGTAAACGTCTTCGATGCAGCAGCCGCGTGACAGGTCGTTTACCGGACGTGCGATACCCTGGAGGATAGGGCCTACAGCGGTAGCGTGGCCCAGGCGTTCCACCAGTTTGTAAGAGATGTTGCCTACTTCCAGACACGGAACGACCAGTACGTTGGCGCGTCCTGCAATTTCCGAACCCGGTGCTTTGCTTTGTCCGATTCTCGGAACCAAAGCGGCGTCGGCCTGCATTTCGCCGTCGATTTTCAAGGTCGGGTCTATTGCTTTTGCCTTGCCCAATGCTTCTACCACTTTGTCTACCACCTCGTGTTTAGCCGAGCCTTTCGTAGAGAAACTCAGCATGGCTACACGCGGGTCGATGCCTGCGACGGCTTTTGCGGTACGGGCGGTGCAGACTGCAATCTGTGCCAATTGGTCAGCGTCGGGAACCGGAGTAACCGCTACGTCACCCATTACGATGACACCGTTTTCTCCACATTCGGGAGCGTGGGTTAAAAGTAGCATGGCACCCGATACGCACGTGATGCCCGGAGCGGTCTTGATGATTTGCAATGCCGGACGCAATACGTTTCCTGTCGTGTTGCGTGCGCCGGCCAACTGGCCGTCGGCATCGCCTGATTTAATCATCAGACAGCCGTAGTACAACGGGTCATTCACCAACTTGCGGGCTTCTTCGATGGTCATGCCTTTTTTCTTGCGCAGTTCGCATAACAGTTGTGCGTATTCTTCTTTCTTCGGACTGGTTTCGGGGTTGATGATGGTAGCTTTATGGATATTTCCCAAGCCCCATTCTTTTGCCAAGTCCATGATTTCATCGGGATTGCCCAACAGAATCAGGTCGGCTACACCGTCTGTCAATATCTGATTGGCAGCTTTCAAAGTACGTTCTTCTGTTCCTTCCGGAAGCACGATGCGCTGTTTGTTTGCTTTAGCGCGTTCAACGATTTGACTAATTAAATCCATGACTTTATTTTGTTAAAATTGTGAATTGTCTTTGTTGTGTGCGATAACAGCCGCCCGTTACCACACTGCAAAAATACGCTTTTTTGTAATATCAAGTTTGCAAAGGGGCTTTTTTTTTCGTGCAGCACAAGATTTTTTTATATGTTTGACAGCAGGGAAAAGAAAAAACTCGGTTTTGTGGCAAGATAACGCCGGAATGTGTACCTTTGCAGCCGTTTTCGATAAGTAATTGTTTTTAGGATATGGTTCGTCAGTGTTCAATCTTGTTTGGATGCCTTGCGTTGGGTGAACTGGTGGTTTATCTGACGGGAATCCACTTGCCTTCAAGCATCATCGGTATGCTGCTGCTTACGTTATTTTTGCAGTTAGGGTGGATTAAATTGGAATGGGTGCAAGGATTAAGCGATTTTTTGGTTGCCAATTTAGGCTTTTTCTTTGTCCCTTCGGGAGTGGCGTTAATGCTTTATTTCGATATCATTAAAGCGCAGTTTTGGCCCATTGTGATTGCCACGTTGGCCAGTACGGTGTTGGTGTTGGTCGTTACAGGTTGGGTTCATCAAATCGTCAGGAAACATGGATTTTTTCACAAATAAGTTCTTTTTGCTTGCCGTCACTTTCGGTTTCTATTTCTTATCGAAAGTCATTCAGAAGAAGACAGGATGGATTGTTCTGAACCCCATTTTGCTTGCCATTGCTTTGCTGATATGCTTTTTGCAATGTACGGGCGTTTCGTATGATACGTATTCCGAAGCCGGGTCTTTGGTTGAGTTTTGGTTGAAGCCCGCCGTAGTAGCGTTGGGGGTTCCTTTGTATTTGCAGTTGAAAATGATACGGAAGCAATTGTTGCCGATTATCGTTTCGCAGTTGGCTGGATGTGTGGTAGGGCTGGTTGCGGTGACCATTATCGCCAAAGTGATGGGAGCATCGCCCGAAGTCATCATGTCGTTGGCTCCGAAGTCGGTTACTACCCCGATTGCGATGGAAGTGTCGGCTTCGGTAGGCGGCATTCCGTCGCTGACGGCAGCCGTAGTGATTGTAGTGGGGTTGTTCGGCGCCATCTGCGGTTTTAAGGTGTTGCAGGTGGGGCATGTAGGCAGCCCCATTGCGCAAGGGCTTTCTATGGGGACGGCTTCTCATGCCGTAGGCACTTCGCGGGCCATGGAAGTGAGCGGTAAATATGGTGCTTACGCTAGCCTAGGCCTGACGCTGAACGGCATCCTCACCGCTTTGCTCGCCCCTACCATCCTGCATCTGTTGGGGCTTTACTGATGCTTTTCATTCCGGCGCGCAAGTTA
The DNA here is from genome assembly GCA_949296855.1 of uncultured Bacteroides sp. GTDB lineage: Bacteria > Bacteroidota > Bacteroidia > Bacteroidales > Bacteroidaceae > Phocaeicola. Next base: position 35,620 of record CASFRN010000093.1, read on the forward strand.
TCAACAGTTATGAACAGCCTGTTGATAACTTGTTCGTATCCGTATGGAAACCTGTTTCCGTATGGCTGGCAATCTGTTTTCAGTCCTTTTGGTTTTATGTTCCGCCAGCCGGAATGTACGTTCCGCCAGCCGGAATATACGTTCCGCCCGCTGGAATGTACGTTCCAGCCGCCGGAATGTAAAACTTACCTGTCTTTGCAGATAAAATAATACCGCTCCGCAAGAAAACGGAACGGCACCGGAATAGGTTTTGATTTGTTTGGGTTCAACCGTTTGCCGTTATTGGCAAGCAAACCTGCGCAGAACGGCGCAAATAAAACGGAGACTGTTAAATCTGCATTTCTGACGGGTAACGAATAGGAAACCGTTTTCCTGCCGCAATCCGCTTTGAAACGCTTTTCAGTCTTTTGCCCCAACTTCCGCAATTTTCTCCTAATTGCTTAAATTTCAATTCCTATTGCATTAATTCGCCGAAATTTGGCGATTATTCCAGAGATTCTCCGTAACTTTAGTCTCTGAGAACATAGTGGCAATCGCTTAAATGTTATATATTTAGACACTATAAATTTAATGCTTTTATCGCTATGCTCCTAATTATCAAACGAATAATTTTAATTTTTATATCAACGTTAATTTTAGGCATTATGATGGGATATTGGATTTTTGTATTCGTATTGTTTTCTTTTCATAGCATTCATTGTGGTTACGTTGATAGACATTATGAAACAGAGCCGGTTGACTGCGATGGGTAAAATAGTATGGGCGGCAGTGGTTTTAGGTTTTCCCTTTATCGGGTCGGCTGTTTATTATTGGATTGTGCCTTTACGGAAACGGTAACTGAAAAGCGGGTGATAGTAAAGAAGTGAAGCCCCGCGGCGCGCTCGAACGCTGCGGGGCTTTGGTGGGTCATAAAGAAAAGTGTGATATTGTCTTTCTTTCCATGCGCTATTCGGCAAGGTTTTGCATTTATAGGTTGAAGGACAGAAAAGCGGTAATTATTCTATTGGCTCTTTGCGTAGTATATTCCTGAAAAAGCTACTTGCCTGCCTTCACTTCGCTCCATGCCGGCGGGTTGACTCCCATCAGGTGGCGGACAAAGAAGTCGTAACGTTTGTGTTCGCCGAAGGCTTCGCCCATGGTGTGGTGCGCGCCGGGAACGACTACTAGTTCGAAATCCTTGTTGGCTTTGATGAGCGCGTTGACTACCTGCATGGTCGAGGCGGGGTCTACGTTGTCGTCCAGTTCGCCTACCACCAGCATCAGCGGACGGGTAAGCAGGTGGGCGTTTTCCACGTTCGAGCAGGCTTTGTACGAATCGTCTATGGGGTAGCCCATCCACAGCTCGTTCCACCAGATCTTATCCATGCGGTTGTCGTGGCATCCGCAAGCCGAATAGGCGGCTTTGTAGAATTCGGGGTGAAGCAGTACGGCGTTCAACGCTTCTTGCCCGCCTGCCGAACATCCGAAGATGCCTACGCGGTCGAGGTCGATGTACGGATACTTCCCCGCGAGGGCTTTCAGCCAGGCGATGTGGTCTGCCAGTCCGGAGTCTTTCAGGTTCTTGTAGCATACTTCCTCAAACTCTTTCGACCGGAACGAAGTGGTCATGCCGTCTACCTGCACCACGATGAAACCCAGTTCGGCTATCGCCGACATATAGCCGTTGAAAGGCGAGAAAGTCTTGGGCACGTATTGGTCGCCCGGACCGGAGTAGATGTATTCGATGACGGGGTATTTCTTCGAAGCGTCGAAATTGGACGGGCGGTAGACAATGCCCCATATGTCGGTCTTTCCGTCGCGCCCTTTGGCAGCGAACACTTCGGGAGCTTGCCAGCCGTTGGCGGTCAGTTTCGAGATGTCTGCCTTTTCCAATTCCATTACCACTTTGCCGTTTGCCGCATTGCGGAGCACAGCTACAGGCGCTTGGTCTACCTTGGAATAGACATCTACCAAGTACTTGTAGTCCGATGAATACCATGCCTTGTGCATCCCTTCTCCGGGAGTCAGTTCTTTCATTCCTTTGCCGTCGAACCCGATGCGGTAATAATGTATCAGGTACGGGTCTTCATCTTTGTTCACACCGTTGGCCGAGAAGTAAATCTGCTGGTTGGCTTCGTCTACGTATTGCACTTCGCGCACGTACCATTCGCCTTGGGTGATTTGGTTGATGGGGCTTGCCGTTGCGCGGTCGTACAGATACAAGTGGTTGTAGTTATCGCGTTCGCTTGACCAAATGATGCGTTTGCCGTCTTTTAAATAATAACGGTAAATGCGTGGATAGTTCACGTATTTTTCTTCTTTCTCTTCGATGAGCGGACGAACGCTGCCGTCGTTCACCGACATTTCGAGCACGCGGTAGACTTTGTGCCCACGTTCGTTGTATTCGAAGGTAATTCCTTTGCTGTCGTCATTCCATCTTGGCCCGTATAGTTCATATTGCTGGCTGAAGAGTTCGGTGGAAGGAATCAGCCGCTTGCCGTCTTCCACGCCGAATATGCAAGGCACCTTGAAGGGGAGTTCATCGCCTGGCTTCGCGTATTCTTGCTTGTGCAGTTTGGGTTGAAGCTGGTCTGTTGGCGATGATTCCACATAATACACATAGCGTTTTTCCGTAGGGCGGATGCGGCAGGCGGCTACGTATTTCGAGTCGGGCGACCAGTAGATGTACGAAGAGTAATAGTTTGCCATCGTGCCGTCTTGGCTCAGTTGCTTTTCTTCGCCGGTGGCGGTGTTTCGCACGCATACATTGTCGTTCTTGATGAAAGCCACATACTTGCCGTCGGGCGAGGTGACGGGCGCTCCCGTTTTTTCGTCATCCCGTTCCATCCAGTGGCGTTGCGGTCCGGGAGCGGGAAGTTCGCCTTCATCGGTCAGCCTGTTGCGGGTGATGTCGAAGCGCCAACGTTTTCCTTCGTAAGTGAAACGCAAGGTGTCCATGTTTTGTGATACACGGCATCCTCGGATGGGAAGCTGCATCGGGTCAATCTCTTTGCTTGTGCTTGCGGCGAGGGATGCCGATAGCTTGGCTTGGTCGAATAAAGGAGTCCGTTTCTTCTTGCTGGCATCTACTTTCACGTATTCCGCGCCTTCGGGCGTGTTGCGTACATACCAAAAACAGTCGGTGCCTTCCACCCATTGTGGGGTGACGTTGCTGTAATATACAAGTTTCGGACTGTATTTCTCGTGCAGCCCATAGGCGCGGTTATAGTCTTCTAATGTGCCTTGCGCCCAAGCCGCACCGCTTAGCAAGAGTGCGGCGGTTGTGAGTATGGAATGTTTCATTTGTCAAGTGTTAAAGTATTAAAGAATTAAAGTGTTAAAGAATTAAAGTGTTAAAGAATTAAAGTGTTAAAGAATTAAAGTGTTAAAGAATTAAAGGAGGTAAAGTTTGTAATGATATCAAAAATAAAGCTTCTATCCGAACTTCACTTCCTCCTTTACTCCTTTACCTCCTTTAATGCTTTACTACTTGAATACTATTTCACTTCCCATTCATAAATACCGGAAGCATTCTTGTCGGGCAATACAACTTCCAGTTTGACGGCTTTAGTCTTGACCGGTTCGAAATCAACGATGTTCGGGTCGCCTTTCTTTACGCCGTAGCCAGTCAGGTTCTGAACCGGAGCCCATGCACCCGAAGCGTTCTTGTAGTAAATCTTCCATGACTTCGGAACGCGGCATCCGCCCCACGGAGCATCGTCGAACCAGTAAACCGTAGAACTGGAAACGGTCATTTCTTCGGGGAATTCGTATGAAATCCATTCGGTTGTTCCTTCTTTCGGCCACCAGTGATAGTACGGGATGGTACGGTCGTTCTCGTCTTTCGGCACCAGTCCGTCGGTGATGGAAGAGAGCGATGAACCTTTGTGGGATGCGTCTATCTTGCTCTTCGATGCCAGTGTCGGGATAGCAGTCGGGCGAGTAGCGTTCACTTCATAGGGCAGCCATACTTCCATGTTACCCGAACCGCGGTGTGCCCATGCGTAGTAAGGAATCAAGGTCAGTGTATGGTCTTTCGCAACGAGGCGTCCGTTGTTGTCGTATTCCAAGGTTTGAGCTTGAGTCTTGATTTCGTTGATGCCGTACAGCAAGTCGGATTTGTTCACTACTTCAAATTTCGGTGTGCGGTTCATCAGTACGCTCAATACGTCGAAATCGTTGTCAGGCCATTCGGCGCAATATACGATCGGGCCTCTTTCTATGGCGATGCGTCCACGGTCGGCTTCCACTTTGTTGTTTGCCTTGACTGTACGCGGTTCCATATCGAAGTGTACTTCTACCCGGTCGCCTTTCTTCCATTTGCGGTCGATGGTGAAATAACCTTGTTGCAGGTCGGCTTTCATTTCTTCTCCGTTCACTTTCACGCTGTACTGAGGGCGCAGTCCGTCGGTGTACATATACAGGTCGCTTGGCACGACTTGGTTTTGTACCCAGCCCGGTATGCGGACTTTCATGGCGAATTGTCCGGCACTGTTGCGGTCTACGGTGATGGTGACATCGCCGTTCCAAGGATAAGAAGTGGTTTGAGACAATTCTACTTTCTTGCCGTTCACTTTCAGTGCCGCGTTGTTCGACATGAAGAGGTTGACATATACATTGCGGTCTTTTACGGCATATACATATCCCGGCAGCGAAGGGATGAAACGGCAGATGTTCGACGGGCAGCAAGCGCATCCGAACCATGGCTGACGCTGGTGTTGCCCCATAGACTGCAAGGGGTTGGGGTAGAAGAATCCGCCGCCGTCGAGCGATACGCCCGAAATCAAGCCGTTATACAGCGTGCGTTCCAATACATCGTAGTATTTAGCATCGCCATGCAACAGGAAGAGGCGGTAATTGACATACACATTGCCGATGGCTGCACATGTTTCGCAGTAAGCCGACATATTGGGCAGTTCGTAGTTGGCTCCGAATGCCTCGCCGTTGCTGGTCGCTCCGATACCGCCGGTAATGTAGAGCTTCTTTCCTACAATGTTGTCCCAAATGCGGTCGATGGCATGTACATACGAAGTGTCTCCCGTAAGGGCGGCCACGTCTGCCATGCCGGCATACATATAGGTGGCACGTACGGCGTGTCCTACCGCTTCGTCTTGTTCGATGACCGGCTTGTGTGCCTGGCTGTATTCGTCCCGGCGTGATGTGTAACCGCGTTTGTCAAGGAAGAACTTGGCTTGCTTCAGGTATTTTTCATCGCCGGTTACGAGGTATAGTTTGGCGAGTGCCATTTCGGCAATCTGGTGTCCCGGCACGCGTACTACTTGGTCGGGGCCGTCGCCTATCTCGCGGCATACGCAGTCAGCATAACGGATGGCGATGTCGAGGAAGTTGCGTTTGCCGGTAGCTTGGTAGTGGGCGATGGCTCCTTCTATCATGTGTCCTAAGTTGTAGAACTCATGGCTCAGTTCTTCCACCTTTTCCCAGCGTTTGCTTCCCGCCCACTCGTGCGGGTGTTTGGGGTTCATCGTACGCGAGGTGTACAGGTAACCGTCTGGCTCTTGTGCGGCCGCAACGATGGTCAGCACACTGTCGATGTATTTTTCCAATTTTTTGTCGGGATAGGTTTGGAGCAGGTAGCTGGCTCCTTCGATGGTTTTATACACATCGGTGTCATCGAAAGACAATCCGCCTACTTTGATGGTGTCGCTTGGATGGGCGGCCATTTCAAAATTCTTGTAACGTCCTGTTTCTTCACATTTGCTGAATGCCAGCGGGATGGTCGTTTCGCGGCTTGCTTTCAGCCGTTGTCCCCAAAACGAATCTGTAATTTTTACAGAAGTGAACGGAACGGGGTCGATAGGATACCCGTGTGCGGCCGTTCCCTTTTGTGCGTATGCTCCTCCTGCTACGATAGAGAAGAGCAAAGCGGAAATCATCAGTTTTTTCATGGTTGTGTATGTTTTATTATGTGGATTAATTATTTTTCAAACGGAATCCATTCGTCCCATAACTTCAGCGAATGCAGGTAGCCGGTGAATGGCCATGCATTTTCAGCATTCAGTCCCAAAGTTACGAATTGTATGGGTTTTACCAAAATCTGAATGTCCTTGCTGCTGATGAGCCGGCCGTTTATGTACACCTTTTCGGTTCTTCCGTCAAATTCTACATAGACGTGTTGCCATTTGCCCGCTAAAGTGGCTGCGTCTTTGTAACCTACGTCTTCATACCACCCGTAATGGTTCAGTATGCCGCAACGGGGTTCGGTACCGTTAACCAGCATGATTTTCTCCAGTTCATCGTGGCTGCTGGTAAAGTCGGCTATGCATTCGTTTTCGCTTAATTCCGGATTCCATATCCAGGCTTCCAGCGTGTAAGGCGCATTGTCGGCTAAGGTTGCCGGAAGCGGGAAGCTGGAACGGAACACTTGTTTGCCTTCGAATCGGAAAGCTTTTTTCCCTTCTACTTCTTCGATGATTGTCGGTGTGTCTTGCGCTTCGAATAGGCCTTCAATTCCCTTGTTGGGGATATAGGCTACGGTGTCGCCCGTTGCAAAGTCATCGGCAGAGAGCGAAACGAGCAATCCCCGTTTGTGGCGGTCAGCCGGCTGGATGCGTACCAGTCCGGTGGTGCTATCGTATTGTTTTTCCGCTTCTTCCTGCTGCCAGTTGTAATAGCGGAAATTGGTCAGTATCAGCGGCTCGTTTCCCGATTCGATGCGGATGCCTCCGTCTGTCAGGTAACGGTCGGCGTTGGCCGAAGTCCATGCGTTGTTGCCGTACACCCATACCGTGGCTGTATGTGCTTGGGCAGATGTCAGTACGGGTGATGTATATTCCAATACGCTGCCCGGCGCCAAGACGATGGCTTCCTGGCCTTTCAAGCGTTGGCGGCTGATTTGTCCGGCTTTCAGGCGGAAAGCTCCTCCCAGCATGCCGCCGTCGTTTTTCCATTCTGTTCCGTTCCAGTCTTCACCCGAAAGCCCCATCCATAATTGCGGTGATGCTGTTTCGTATGCACCGAATACTTTGATGTTCCACAACGCTCCGGCAAATCCGTTCTTTTGTGTGCCAGTAGTGGTCAACCGGATGTAGCGGGCTTGGGTATCGCCGAAGTCCACCATCGGGCTTCCTGCCAAGTAGTTCGAACGCTTGTCGGCGAATACGGTCCAGGTCTTGCCGTCGGCAGATGTTTCGATGACGTACTGGTAATAGGAAGTGCCGTATTCAAACTGGGTCCAGATGGTTTTTACTGTTTCTACCTTTTGCAAGTCGATTTCAATCCACTCCTGTCCCATGCCGCGCGGGCGCCAAAGCGTGCCGTTGTTGTCGTCTACTGCATATTCAGGCAGGAAATTGTCATCGTAGTAGGAAGAGGCGCGTACCGGTTTGCGGTATGCCAAGTTGGGCGAAGTCAGTATGCTTTTGCCTAACCGTCCTATGCCGCTGTGGGTGCCTTCTATCGGTTCGATGGTTCCGTCGGCATTGAATGTCAGCTTGTCGATGCACAGTTGGCGATGGAATCCGCGTGTGGAGTGCGGGTTGTCGTGCCGATGGTAAACGATATAGTAGTCGTTCCCTTCTTGCAGGATGCTGTGATGCCCCGGTCCGTGAATCGTGCCGTCTGCCGAAGTCTTCAAGATGGTTCCTTTATATGTGTAGGGGCCTAATGGGCTGGTGGCTGTGGCGTACTGCACGTGATACGTGCTGTCGTGGCACGAGTCGGACGAATACATAAAGTAATAGATGCCGTCCTTTTTCATGACGAAAGGCGCTTCGAAGAAGTCCGTCACTTCCGTATTCGGAATCAGGCGGGTTTCGGTAAAGCCTTTCAGGTCGGGGGTCATTTTTCCAGACCCGCATCCGAATCCTTTGTAAATGCCCCATGTCCCCCAATACAGGTATACCGATCCGTCGTCATCCACGAAAGTCTGTCCGTCCAGTGTAATGGCGTTTTTCACAAAGCGGTCGGGCACTAATACCGCTTCGCTTTCCCCTAAGATGTTTTTCCAGGGGCCGCGGGGAGTTTCGCCGATGCCTTCGTAGATATTGCAAGGCTGGCAGTAAAACAGGCGGTAGGTTCCGTCGGTGTGTTGCATGACATCGGGCGCCCATATCCAATGGCTGTCAGGCCAGTTCATGGGCATGATTGTCCAGTTTTCGAAATCTTTGCTGCACCATACTTGCGACGGGCCGAATCCGGCACCGCTTCCGTCGGTGGTGGCATATATATAATAGGTGTCGCCGAACTTCTTGACGGTGGGGTCGGCAAAGTAACCCGGGATGAAAGGATTCCCGGCTCCCGGCGTGTTCCACTTGGCTTCTTGCGCTTGCGAAGTCAGTGCGGCGCCGGTTAGCAATAAGGAGTACAGTAGTTTTTTCATGGCTCTTTCAGTCTTCTGCTTTACAATCGTTGTACAAAGGTAAATCTATCTCGTAAAAATATTCTTTCAGCAGGTTGTACATATCCGGGTCGTATGCTTTCAGCTTTGTGCGGTTGTTTACCCAGTTGTGCACGCCGTTGGCTTTTTTCGCGTAGCGGTTGCAGTTGAAGAACGACTGCGTGCATTCGGCGAAATATTCTTCTTTGCAACTGACGGCGTACGTATCTTTCCATAACCCTTTCCGGATGGCGTTTTGAAGGAGCGTTTCCAGCCGTTCGTTGAATCCGGGTTCTACGCCGGCAATGCCGATGGTGTGGATCAGATGGGCAAACTCGTGCACCAAGATGTTTTCGCCTACGTATTTGTCGTGAGGTAAAGCCAGCAGGTTTTCTTCTCCGCAACTGGATGAGTAAGTATCTTCGGGTGCGCCGCCGAAACCGCGGGCGCGCTTGTTCCAATACTTGATGCTGTCTTCACAATTGCAGATGTGTGCGAATTCGGGCAAGTCGCACGTTTCTTCATCCTTGCCGATGACCATCACGTGGCAGCCTTCTTTCACCATGTGTTTTTTGATGTCGGGACGTTTCGCCAGCATCAGGCTGATGATGTCGCAGGCTTTCAGCAAGGCTTTGTCGCTTACCCGTTCCGAAGAGGTGACATACAGGCCTTCCGTCTCGATGTACTTCTTGTAAAAGTCCGGTATTTGTCTGCCTTCGGGGATGCCGGTTACGTCCCCATGTTTCGGACACCATTCCAATTTCAAGGCAAAACCGCCTCCTGACGCAAGATGCAGGTCAAGTTTGGTCTCGCGGGTCACTTCAAACTGTTCGCATGCATAGTCTTCGGCTTGCTTTGACGCGTTGATTCCGTCTTTCATTAACGTACAGCGGTACGTTTCGCCTGCATTCAGGAAAGAAAAATCGATTGTCAGGTCACGTTCGTCCCAGTTGGTCATACCGCCTACATACCAGTTGATGTCTTTCTTGCGTGCCGTTACGATGTATTTGCCTATTTCGCCCGCCAACACGAGAGTGGAGTCGGTCTCTACCGGTAAGGAGGTGATGAAGTCCAGGCATTCCGGTTCGCGCGCATAGTTGGTAGGTGCATCGCAAAGCATGGTAAACGGCGAATCGTACACGATGTAAGCGGCAAGCTGATGGGCACGGGTCCCCATACTCATCGGTGTGTAATACATCGGTTTGAAGTCGCGCTTCGTAGCGTTGCGCATGGCTCCCGGCGTATAGTCTACGTGCCCCGCCATCATGCGGATGTAAGGGAAGGTCACATCGTATAGCGGCATGTTCTTTTCCACTTCGCTCCATTTGGCTTCTTCCATGCCGAACACGCTTTCGTAGTTGATGACATTGGGGTAAGTGCGGTTCAGTCCGGTGGGCTTGTAAATGCCGTGGTAGTCGAGCAGCAATTTGTATTCGGCCGCCTTTTCGGCAATGCGGTATATCATTTCCACGGCTGTCTGGTCGTCGCGGTCGAGGAAGTCCACCTTGAATCCCTTAATGCCCATGGCGGCATATTTCTTGCAGGCGGCTTCCAATTGGTCGTCTAATACGTTGAATACCGTCCACAACACGATGCCTACGCCTTTGCTCTTTCCGTAGGCAACCAGTCCGGGCAGGTCGATAGCCGCGACGGTAGTCAGCATATCTCCGCTCTTGGGGTCGTACCATCCTTCATCCATTACGATGTATTCCAGTCCGTTGCGCGAAGCGAAGTCGATGTAATACTTATAGGTGTCCATGTTGATGCCTGTCTCGAAAGAAACCCCTTTCAGATTCCAGTCGTTCCACCATTCCCATGCCACTTTGCCTGGTTTCACCCAACTATAGTCTCCGATGCGGTTGGGCGAGGCCAACGCATAGACTAAATTGTTGACTGGCATTTCGGTGTCTTTTTCTGTAATGGCAAGGATGCGCCACGGATATTCGCGCGTGCCTTTCACTTTGGCGATGAAGTTTTCCGTTTCGGTCACGTATTCTTGCTTGCGCCACGGGTAATAGGCTGTCTTCTTAGGGTAAGGGGCGAATACGCCTTTCAGTCCGTTTGTTCCGTCAGGCTCTACGAACATCCCTGGATAGGCTTCCAAGTCCGATTCCAGCAGGGTCACCTTTACGCTTCCGCAATCCACCGTTACGGGCAGAAAGGCAAGTTGTCGGCGTGCTTCCGAAAGCGGTTTTACATCGTAGGTTGCTTGATAGGCCATCGCCATCGGTTTTTCTTCGTTGGTGGTATAAGGCAGGTAGGCCGTATGGTTTCCGGTGAAATTGAATTCCGCCGTTTCGTCGGCTATAATCAGTTCTTTGTCTTTGCCGGCGGTTGTGTAAAAGCGGTAGGCGACGCCTTCGTTGTATGCCCGGAATATAACGCCGAAATCACCTTTCAGCTTCAAGTTCATTTCGTTGCATGCCGCACGGAATGACTTGAAGCGATAGAAAGGGGATGTTATATCCTGAACAATCGTCCTTGACTTTTTAGAAGCAACCTTAACGGCTGTCCCAGCGGTCGGTTGTTTGTCAAGGGTCACTAAACCTATTTGATTGCTTTTAAGTATGAGAGAATCGTTATGATATACCGAGTATGTCAACAGATCGTTTCCGTCTGTTACTGTGACTTTCAGGTGCTTGTCGGGCGAAAACAGCGTGAAGTCTTTGGCTTGCGATGCAATCCCGGCGAAGCTGAAGATTATTCCGAGAAGAAAAGATGTCTTTTTCATGTGTTCATGTATGATGGGTTATTTTCGTTTGCAAAGCAAAAGAAAAAGTTCCGAATGGTGTGTCATAGAAGTCTTAAACAATGCGAATATCGTCCGAAAGCCGGCATAATTCATGGCTTTTGGACGATTATTGCATCTTGTTAGACGATTTTATGAACGGTATAGAGGTTTTTACGGTTATTGGATGCTGGTATTTGTCAGTCGTATTTTATAAGGCCATTGCGCTAAAGGTACTTGCTGTAATAACCGGTGGTTGTCGTGCGGGCCGGCGGTCACTATCAGCCATAGATGGGCTAACTTCTTTCCTTTAGGCACAGTCCATGACGCTGTGTCCGTTTGATTGTTTGCGTCTGTGCTTCCCGATGCGCCGAATAAGGTTTCTCCTTCTTCCGTTACGCCCACGAAGCCGTAACGGTAATAGGCTGTGTGATGAATCGGGTTCTCGTAACCCGGATATCCTGTTGGCGCTTCTTTGCCTTGCAGCCCTTTGAAGTCGGCTTTTACCGTTGTGCCCGGTTCGGGTATTTCAAGACGGATGGCGTTGAAACCGTAATTTTCCGGACAACGTTCCGCTTTTACTTGCCAATAGCCGTCAGGCTCTTGGGTCATGTAAGGCTTGAAGTTCTCGAACGAGTTGGCAAAAGGCCGGGTTTCTTTAAAAGCCCGTTTGAAGTCGAGGTTTACCAAGTGGCGATAGCAGTCGAACATTTCGTCTGTAAATTTGTAGTTTTCCCCAGCCTTGAATCCTTTCAGCCGTTGGTAGGTCCGTACGGGGTCTTCGTCGGCCGTGCTTTCCCGGTAGAGTTTGGCGATGAAGTCCAGCCCGTTGCGTTCGCTCCAGTATTCCAGCACGTATGGCGAACGGTACACGTTTTCATCATGTTGGAAAGCTTTGTGGCTGGCTTTCTTGAAAGCGTCCCAGTGATATGTTTCTTCGGCAATCCAGTTGGGGTTGACTTGCCACAGCATCCATTGCGAGGTCATTTCGAAGAATCCTCCTTGCTTTTCTCCCCAGCACGAACTGCCGTCAGCCAGCATCTGAAGTTGGAAACTGTGTCCCAATTCGTGTGCCACGGCATTCAGGTTCGGGTCTTGCAGGCGGTTCGGCGCAGCCCAAAAGGCTCCTATCTTGTTATCGTAAGCACCTCCGTATGCCGTCCCGTCCAGCGAGTACATCAGCATCACCATCATGCGGTAGCGTTCGCAGTACGAGCCGGGGTTGACAAAGTCCAGGCTGTCACGGAAAAAGGTGTAGAACTTTTCCAGTTTTGTCTTTAGCCGTTTTAAGTCGATGTGCATATCGTGTCCTTCCAACTGCGGTGGATTGGCCAAGTCTTTGCCGAAGCCTTTTTCCCAAAAGATAGCCGTATTTTCGGTGTAGTCCATCCGGGCGTAACTGTACCGGCAGGTGTCTATCTGCCAGTCTTGTCCGGCAAACTCTTCGGGTTGGTAGATGGCTTTTCCTTCCGGGAGCGGGTAGGGGTGGTTTGCGGAGAGGGTATCGTTGGCTGCGCACGATAATAGGGCAGCCGTACTTGCTAACAGCATACTAAGGTTTATCATATCTATTCCATTTTTTTGTTCTGTCAGCAAAGTAAAATAAAAAGCAGGACTTTAAAAGGTGAAATCGTACAAGATTATGCTACAATAGTCTAAGAGCCTGTTTATACTGTACGCGGGATGTATTTATGTATTTTATAAACGCACATTAAGGGAATATTTCCAGAGGTTCATAATGCATTTATTTCTTTTGGGGTTAACCCGCTGCATTTCTCAATAAGGGCAATGGAAACGCCTTCTTCTTTCATTTTTTTTGCTATGTCCATCACCTTTTTCTTTTCTCCTTCCTCAATGCCGATTTTCTTTCCTTCCTCAATGCCGATTTTCTTTCCTTTCTCGATACCGATTTTCTCTCCTTCTTCTCGTCCTTCTCGTCGTGAACTGCTGATTTGCATTTTTGCGGTGCTGACTACATCCCAAAAATGGTCGTATCCGCGCAGTTGTTCTTTGCTGAAGGCTGATTCTTCGAGTTGTGTGACCGCCTTGTTTATTTCGGGGTTTTCCATCAGTTCTTTCGGTGCTTGTCGTGTCTTTTCATTGATTTCGGTCAGGTAGCGCAGCCAAAGCACTTGCATTCTCTTTCCTTTGTAGTTGTCGGGGGTGAACTTGGGGAGTTCGATGAAGATGAAACGCAGGCCTTCGATGACCTCCTTGGTCTCTGTTTCTTCTACAATCTTGAAGTCGTGGTAATAGCCTTTGCTTTCCGAGAAGGTGTCGTTCACGAGGTTTAGCGAGTAGACGGGTTGCAGCAGTTCGTAGTCTTTCCCCTTATCCAGCTGGCTGACGTATGCTTTCGACGCGTTGAACAGGACGCGCTGTTTGTATGCCGATGTCCACATCATCTGCATTTCCACGATGAACTGCCTTCCTTGTTGGTCTTTGCATCGCACGTCCACGATGCTGTCTTTATGGAAAGGCGTTTGCGGGACCAGTTCGGGATTGAGGTACTCTACTTGCGTAATTTCTTCTTCGGGCTTCTCGAACGGCAGCAAGGCGTTGAGGAAGCTGATGATCAGGTCCGGATGCTCTCCGAACACTTTCTTGAAGGTCAGGTCGGCTTTGGGGCTAAGGTATCTCATGTTTAAATGGCGTTTCAATCGTTATTATTCAATCCGTATGTTGATACGAAGGTGGCGGTGTATTATGCGATAGTTCCTATTTCGTATAGGAATTCCGGCGCTAAATCAGCCCCGTTTGCCCATTCAATGGTTGTGTGCGTCAGCCCGTATTGGATAAAATTCTTTTTGTCCAATAATTCTCCAAAAACCTCACCTGTCAGATAAGGCTTTAGGTCTACTTTCTTTTTGTTTCCATTATTGAATGTTACCAAAAGTTCGTAATCCTTGATGTAATCAACGTCTGTAACTCTTAACATAAGGTCTTTATTTTAGGGGTTCTATCTTATATAGTTTTTCTCCTTTTTGGGCTTTTTCCCAAAGTGTGAGTATTTCTGACTCATGTAAGTCTATCCATTCGTTTACTTTTACTATTACTTTTGCCGGTGCTTTTCCATCTACGATTCTGTCTAAAACACTGATGGAACATTCATAGTCGCCATACGTGAAATGTATATGTGGAGGGTTATGGTCTCTCCAATATAAACTTATTATAATTCCAAAGAATCTGCAAATTTCAGGCATGATTATATTCTTTTTATTCGCAAATGTAGGTATTTGTTTTGTTACCTACAAATTTTTATCGTTTTTTGGCGAAGGCTGCAGTATAAATGAAGAATGAAGAATTCCGTGCGGGCGGAGCGATTCTTCATTCTTCATTCTTTATTTTATAAGATCCGTATGTTGAATACGAAGGTGGCGGTGTATTGCTTGCCGTTCAGGGTGTAGACCAACGCTTGGCGGATGGTGTAGGTGTCGCCCGCGGCGCAATGGTCGGGGTACTGCCCGATGGTGAAGGTAAACGTGTCCTTGTTGAATTCCGCGAAGACGTAGCTGTCGTCTCCCCAGCCGATGGCGTTCCCTGCCTTGTCGTACCAGAAGCCTAAGCCGTTGGCGGTGCAGTTGTATTCCAGCGAGCCGTCTGCCTGTACCGCCGCGAAGGCGATTTGCCCTTCTGCGGGTGTGGCGTTGGCGTTCATGATTTTCGAGACAATCAGGCTGGGCTGCATCACGAAGGCTTGCGCCAGTTGCTGCATGTCGCCTTCGTTGATGACGCTGACGGTGGTTCCCGAGTAGTCGCCGTTGGTAGTGGCGGGGAAGCTCAGGTCGTAGGTCAAGGTTACATCTGTCGGCTGGGCGTCCGGGTCGATTGTTACTGAGCCGAGCAAGTCCGTGCCGTTGAATTTCACTTTATAGGGCCATTGCTCGTCGGTCAGGTCCTTTTCGTCCCACGGATGCGCCTTGTAAGTCTTCGGGGCTGCTTGCACGATGAAGTACAGTTGCTCCGTTCCGGCAGGAACCGTGAAGCTGGCATTGCCTGTCTCCTCTGTGTAGCGTTCGCTGTACGTCCGTGTGCCGCCGCTGGTCAGGGCTACAAAGCCATAGCTCCAGCCCGCGTCCGATGCTGCACCTATCTTATTATAGGTGTCTACGGTGCCCGCCACTGCTTCCGTGTCCATGTATTCGCCCGGGTCGTCTGCTGCCAAGGGGCTTCCCGGCATCAGTCCTTCAAAGTCGGCCGATACGGTCGTTTGTCCTTCGGGCACGTTCAGGGCGATGACATTGAATCCTGTCGTTTCGGGGCAGTCGGCGTATGCCACCTGGTAGTATCCGTCCGCCGTCGGGTAGAGCGTCGTGCTGTATTGTCCCAGGTAGCCGTCCGAATATTCACGGATGCCGTCGATGTCGAAGGTAGCCATGCGTGCGGCGTAGTCATACAGTTCCTCTTTCATCGTTTCCCAACTGTTGTTGGCATACAGGCGCATGTAAGCGGCGATGGCGTCTTCCGGCGCGCGCGAGTTCTTCCATACGTTTGCCACCGCGTCGTCTCCGTGCTTGTCCGTCCAGTAGGTTTGCAGCCAGTAGCTGGCGTAGCGCATCCATTCGTGTTCGAAGTGGCGGTGGTTGTTTGTCAGCCATACGTCGAAGTTGTAGGTGGTGAACATCTCTTCGGGATAGTCTTGGAACGACTGCCACTGCGCGCATTGTTCCCAGAAGCCGTTGCCTCCGTTGCTGCCTTCGTAGCCGTAGCGGAATCCGGTCTGGAAGTCATTCGCCTCGCCTTGGTACACCTTGTCGCAATACACCTGGTACTGGAAGCTGTGGCCTATCTCGTGGGCGATGGTCGAGCCTACGGGTTGGCAGGTGCTGGGGTTCACCCACAGTGCGCCGATTACGTCGTCGTAGCCCGAGCCGGTAGCCAGCCATTCTTTCTGGTAGAGCAGGTAGATTTCCATCTTGTACTGGTCCAGGCGCGATTTGCCTTGCCCTATTTCGGCGAATTTCAGCCTTTCTATGTTGCTCTGGTAGAACTGTTCGGCTTTCTCCAGCAGGTCGTCAATGTCCACCCGCATATTCGCCGGAACGGTTTCAGCATTGGGGTCATCGCCGAATCCCGCTTCCCAGAACACAAAGAAGTGTTCGCTCTGCTTCGAGCGGAACCACGACCATTGCGCGTCGCTGCGCAGCATGTTCATCGAGGCGAACTCAGCAGGCTTATAGTACTTTTCGAAGTCTTCTATCTCCGATTCGTCCATAATCTGCAGGTCCGAGCCGCTTTGGGTTACGGTGATTTCCTTTTGGGTACCGCCGCAGGTCAGGATGACGGTGGCGGTGCGTGTGGCTTCATTGTCGTTGAAAGCGAGGGTCAGGTCGAGGGTGATGGCTCCTCCGATGCCTTCCGTAGCCGATAGGGTCAGCCAGCTTTGCGCCTCCGTTTCTTTCACGCTTGCCGTCCAGCCCGAGCGGGCGGTAAACTTGATGGAGGCGGTTGTCTCTTCTGCGTCAGCCGAAATGCTTAGGTAGCTTTCGTCGATGGTGAGCATATCGCCTGTGATACCTTCTTCGTTGTCGTCGCTGCAGCCCCACAGGGTAAAGGCTGTGCAGAGTGATAGCAGCAGGAACAGGTATTTGTTGATGAGGCTTTTCATGTGTTTCTTTGTTAGGGTAAGTAAATTTCTGTATCGGAAACTGTAGGGGCAGGGTCTGCCTGCCCGTAAACATACATGTGGATGCATACGGGCGGGCGAACCCCGCCCCTACAAGTTTTTTAGTTCAGAGATAATTGCGATGTTTGATTATGTCCTTTGCTAATAGGAATAACATAGCTTATTAATGTTGGACTGTCTTCTTCTAAATCAATGGTATTTTTGTATCCACGAGCTAAAACCGTTATTTGGTCTGAATGTGTATTGTTACGTTCTACTTGTATAGTAACGAGAGCACTTGTACCTGTCGTTGCTGTTACATTCATAGTCACTTTTGTAACTCCGTAACCATTATGTGTGATAACTTTTTGTTCAGGATAAAAGAATTTATATGTTCCTGCTCCACCTGAGATTTCAAAAGTAATGGTTCCGTTATCAGTAGAAGCAGTGTTATCTGCTGCAAACGAATAAGAGCAAACGAGGCTTAACAGAAATAGGAATGTGTATTTAAATAGGTTTTTCATAACGTTTAAATTTTAAGTGAATGATATGATTTTCTTAAAGCAAGGTCTCAAAATGAATTAGAACACAGAACCACAGAGGTACGGAGCCTTTTGTTCTTTGTCACGCCGGATTTGAAATCACGAGTGGTCGGAAGATTTTGTCGGATGCACGTCAGCATAAACAGATCCTTGAAAAGGCTCAACAATACGTAACCGAGGGTGAGCGAAGCGAACCTTCGGACAAGAAAACTCCTTACTCATCGGCTTCAAAGAAGTCGAATAACGTTAGAAGATGCAATTGGACTTCTTCGAAGCCCTGATTTGACGACTTGAAATACCGCAGGTTCGCTTCGCTCACCCTCGGTTACGTATTGTTGGACGGTTTCACCGTCCTTATCAAATCTTCCGACCACTCATGATTGTAAATCCGCAAGGACAAAAGAGAGGTTTAAAATGCATGAATTATAACTATTATGCTATTTATCTAAAAGTATGTAGATTTGTTGTCCTGATGCAAATGAAACCGGAACAAAGGTTTGAACATTGGCCTGACCGTTATGGATTGGAAATTCAGCTTCAAATCCTTGGTGTGTGCTTATTGTTATGGTAGACGCTGAATTAGGATTGTCTAAGGTTAAAGTAAAATTGAGCATAATGCCACCAATATAGGTATAATCCGTAATTGTTTTAATGGTATAGTCAGAAGCACCTGTTGAAACGGAGAATTGGCTCGGACTGTTAAATGTAAAATTTGCACCAGATCCTTTAATCATAAAACTGATGCTGGGTTCTTGACTATTAAATGTAAAATTTGCACTTTGGAGATAGGTGAGATTTCCCATTCCAACAAATAGTAGGACTGCCAAGAATATAAATTTAAAATATGTATGTCTTCTCATAGCCTATTAATTTTTTAAGTAAATATTGTATCAAAAACGACAAAAGTGCTATATAATATAGTTCTTGTCGTTTTTGATACAATCTAAGGTTATTCCACGATATTGCAAGTTACGATGTAGCGGAAGAATTTGCTTGAGTCTGTTGTGTCAACGAAACCGAAGCTGCACATATATGAATCTCCTGCGGTTAAGCCTGGCATACAGCATAGTTTCACACAACTTTCACTTACTGATTCCGAATCGGGCTTGAAGTTGGCACATACAGTTCCGGGATAAGCGCAAACGGCTCCAGTTGCATCAAACCAATATCCGGCAGGTTCTTCACCCGTGTAAGCACTTTCCGTATCCCATGTGCCTGTTGACGGATTGGCTGCATAGAATCGGATGGTGCCGGCATCGAAGGCTGCAATAAATTCAGTCAGCGACATATCGAATACAGCAGTAAGATTTGCTTCTACATTGGTTAGCATAAGGTCTACAGCCGTGTAATCGGTATTCGGAAGATTGACACTTTCTACGCTTACCGTCGGGTCTGTAACCGATACATCGAATGTAAAGCGTAGGTAGTCGTCATAGTCCGGACCGTTTACGGCAAAGCCGACGTTAATTGACAATACCGTTCCGGCTACAATGCCACCTTCGGTCAGTTCTACGGTCAGGGTTCGTGCCGATTGGTTCAGTGTAACCGTGGCCCGGCTATTTTCATCGTTTGCTTCACAAGGCTGGTTGGCAGAATTGAAATACCAGCCGGTTTCTGCGTTGTAGGCTGTTTTCAACCATTGGTTGCGTGTCGCATTGATGGGGTAGAAAACAGTTGTCCCATTATCTAATCCCGACATTACAGCATCAAGGCTCATGCCCATTTTCTCTTCGAATTTGTCGGCATAGTCTGCCAAGTTGATGGTGTAAGCGTGTTCACCGTTCACTTCCAATGGAGCAGTCACAGACATCTGTGCGTCTATGTCTACCCGCATATAGGGATTTTCGTTCTCTCCGTATACATGCTTCGATGTAGCATCGGTATATTCATCGCTGCAGGAGGTAAAGCCTATACATGCGAAGCAACAAAGTGTTAAGAATATATTTCGTCTCATAATCATTTTTATTAGTTACGGTTATCTCATCGTTAAACTGATGGTTGTGTTGCCATTGGGGTTCAATGGCATTGGATTGCTATATGTTGTACCGTTTGATACAGAAATAGTAGTACTATAATTGTAACTATTCGTTATCTCTAATTGGCAGCTGGGACCTCTATATGTAAAAGCGAGCATTACTAAATTAGATCCGATTGTCACACTTGGAGTTCCAATTAGACTATTACTGCTTGTTCCATTGGTAGAAATGGTTCCATTAAGAGGAGACGATACTGTCACAATTCCAGATTCTGTTGAACCTGAAAAATTTGTTATAGCTATACGGATATTATTTGCAGTCGTATTTTCGGTTGTTTGTATATTAGTCTCATTAGTCACTTCTTGTGCAGCAAGGCTACAGATGCTCAGCAGAGCAAATAAAAAGAAATATCGTATGCGTTTCATAATCGTATCTTTTTAGTTTATTAATGAATTAATACCCCGGATTCTGTACAAGGTTAGGATTCCCATCCAATGCACTTTGCGGTATCGGGAAAATGTCGTTGTGTTTGTCGGTCGGGTCGGTTACGGCATCTTTGCAGAACCATGATTTCCCGTTGTAAACATTTTGTCCGTTGGTCATGCGGAAACGGATTAAGTCTTGACGACGGTGGTGCTCCGCTACAAATTCCCATGCCAAATCATCCAGTAATCCTCCCAATTCGATGTCATTGCCACCTTCTTCAGTGGTAGTCCAGTTGTCTGCCTGGTCTTGCTGTGCGGTGTTTTCGCTATGACCATACGCATATACACTGGGACCTTTCAATTCAGCTACTGTGCGGACAGCTTTTGACGGGTCGGTAGCGTTGAAGTTACGTTGGCGTACTTGTGTAACCAAGTCAGCAGCATCTTGTTCGGTTTCGCCGTTGTAGCCTCCCAATCGCAACAGGCATTCGGCTTTCATCATCAGCACGTCTGCATAGCGGAAGAAAGGTACGTCATCGTAAGATGTTCCTCTATCTCCTTCCACGATTTCGTATTTCACCATTCGGTAGCCTTCCATTGAATAACAGCCCGGATTATCGATGCTTCGCATGTTATAGGTATAGTCCAGTCTGGTTCCGTCTACGTAAATGGGTTCTCCATATCGGTCAGATTGTGGACCGCCAATCCATGTGTCGTCAAAGCGGCCATCGTCTTCATCGTATGTGTCTAAGAACTGATGCAAAGCGCCTCCGCCACCAGTCGCCCATCCGGTAAAGCCGAATGTAGCACGGCCGGCTTCATTCATCCACAGGTTGGCAAAATAGTTGCCTCCTCCATACAGGTATTCGTACGGGATACCGAAGATAATTTCAGGCGAAGAAGTAATGTCTTCTTGAAAATTGTCCGAATAAGCGGGTGCTAATTGGAATCTGCCCGAATTGATGATAATGTTCAGTTCATCGATACACCGTTGGTAATACGAGTTGTCCGAGTGGTCGTTGAACCAAGCATTGTGGTTCAGGTACATTTTGGCTTTCAGCATGTGGACTGCATACTGACTGAGCAGGCTCATCGTGACATCCGTGTCTAATAGGTCTTGTACCTCTTCCAGTTCGGTCATGATGAAATCCCACATTTCTTGTGGGGTAACTTGTTCGGGTTGCCAGCCATCCGGATGTTCGAATGAGGTATCCAATGGAATGTTGCGGAACATGTCGAACAGCAAGTAGTAATACAAGGCGCGGTATGCCCGCAGTTGGGCTACAGAAGTTTCTGAATTTTGCACAGCTTCGTCTGCCAGTAAGCGGTTGCAAGCGTTGACACCTGCATACGCATTGTTCCAAGCACCTGACAAGTGACCTAAATTGGCATTAAATTCGTGCTTATGGAAACTGATATATAAGTCACCCCAACCTACGCCGATGCGCAAGGGGATACACCATAGGTCGGTACAGATATCCAAATCAGCATAACCATACCATGCCCAATAAAAATCTCTTAAAGATGTATAGACCGGCGAAAACATACTTTGTGCGTCTTCGTCTGTGAATTCGTATTTTTCGGAGGCTATTTGACTGTAAATGGTTTCGCTCAAATCTGTACAGCTACTCATCGACAGCATACTTGCGCCCATTACCGAAGCTAATAGCGATTTATAGAATTTCGATTTCATAATTATCTGAATTTAGAATGTTAAGTTAACGCCAAAAGTAAACGAACGGATGGAAGGATACTTATCGCGAGCATCGATACCTGCATAGGTAGGATACGGATTGGATAATTCCGGATCCAGACCGGAGTAGCCGGTAATGCAGAACAGGTTGTCGCCCGACAGGTAAGCACGTGCTCCCTTTATCCATTTGTTGGTTGACTTAATCGGGAAAGTATAACCGATGGTCAGGTTGGTTAGTTTCAAGAAGTCACCGTCTTCCAAGTAGTAACTTACGAATGTCTGTGCTTGTGAAGAAGACAGCGTATACTGACCTCCGTAAGGAGCTTCTTCTACCGATTTCAACCGGTTGTAGGCGATTGAATTGTTTTCGTAGAAAGCACGGGGTTCGTTCAATACCTTAAAGCCTAACTGGCTGGTGAACTGCATGCTTAAGTCCCACCCTTTGTAAGTAAAGGTATTATTCCAGCCTAAGTAAACTTTGGGCAATCCGTTTCCTAACCATTGTTTGTAGTTGTTGTCTTGTGCCATAGCCGTAGTCATTTCAACTATTTCACCCTCTGGCGTTTCAATCAAGAACAAACCGTTTTCAGATACGCCTACAGATTTTAATCCCCAAAAATCACCCAACGGATACCCTTCTTCCATGCGGTGTGTTGTTACATTAATAGGGTCACCGATGCCTCCGATTTCTTGGTGGCTGTCGCTCTCATATAAATTGCTGGAGAGCTTCAACAATTTACTGGAGTTATGTGATAAGGTCACTACGGTTTTCCATTCGAAATCTTTCGTGCGTACAGGTACGGCATTGAGGGTGATTTCAATACCTCGGTTACGGACAGAACCTCCGTTGGCAAATGTTGTATCAAACAAGTTCGGTGGTGTAGGAACAGCATACCAAAATAACAAATCGGTTGTCTTTTTGTTATATACATCAACAGAACCTCCAAAACGGTCATTAAAGAAACTCCAGTCCAAACCTACGTTAAACTCGGTTGATTTTTCCCATCTTAGGTCTGGGTTCGGGTTTGAAGCGATGTCAAGTCCCGGCAACCATGAACCGGTGGCATTGTCGTAGTAATAAGTCGAACCGTAATCATAGCGCGTCAAAGATTGGTAAGGGTTGTTGGGGATAACGCCTGTGATACCGAAACCGGCACGTAGTTTCAAGTTATTAATCCATTTCACGTCTTTCATAAACGCTTCATTGCTGATGGTCCATCCCAATGAAGCCGAAGGGAAAGTACCCCACTTGTTGTTTTCACCGAACTTGGAAGAACCTTCGCGACGTATGCTGACCAAGAGGTTGTAGCGGTTGTCGTAGGCATAGCTGACACGGGCAAAGAAACCAATCAAGGTGTTCTCGTTTTTATCGCTACCCATTCCGGCTTTACCTTCTTTTAATGCTTGACCAATTCCCAAATTGTTGTAAGTGAAAAATTCAGAAGGGAAATCGTAGTTGTTGGCATAGTTCCGGTTGTAGGTGTAATACTGGTAGCTGTAACCCACCAAGGCATTCATGCGGTGTTTGCCGATATTCAGGTCATACTTCGACGTGATTTCCAAGTTGTCCGTACGGGTCTCGTCGTTGGTATGATAGGCATAACCGTTCCATTCATTCAGGTGGTTGCCATAATAAGTAGCCGTGTTATACCCTTGGTCGTGCGCACGGAAACGGCTGGTAGCCAACATCAAGTTGGTTTGCCAACCCTTAATCGGCTCAAAGGTTACGTTACCTGTAGCACGGGTTTCAGAGTAGGTATAATCACCTAAACGTTCTTCCAACATAGATACCGGATTGTAATAATAGTTGATGCCGAAGTTTTCGTAATAACTACCATCTTCGTTATAGATAGGTTCGGTCGGGTTGCGGGCGATTGCTTGTCGGTAGATATTGGATACATCAGCATTGCTGGCATTGGTCGCACTATTCTTATGCCATTTCTGCACCATGTTCAAGTTAACGCGCAACATGTCGTTCAATAACCAATGAGATACATCGAAGCGCATACGCATATCTTCGGCGAATGTGTTCATGATGACACCGTCTTCTTTGCGGTAAGTGAAGTCAGCAGAGTAGGTAGTTTTGTCGGTACCTCCCATGATGCTGATGTTATGGTTGTGTGTAAAGCCTGTGCGGCTGACAGCATCCAACCAGTCGGTATCATAACCTTGATCGTTGAAACTGGTCTTCCCGGCACGTACGTCCGCTCCATCCATAAATTCCAGCTTCTTTCCGAATTGTGCAGCTGCGACATAGCCCGAATAATTAACCGTAGCATTTTCGCCACGGCGTCCGTTCTTTGTCGTGATGATGATAACGCCGTTTGCGCCTCGTGTACCATAGATAGCGGCAGCTGAGGCATCTTTCAATACATCAATTGATGCGATGTTTTCAGGAGCTACGGTACTGAGGTCGCCTTCCACACCGTCAATCAAGATTAAAGGGGTGGTGCTACCATTTACAGAGATGACACCACGCAGACGGATGGTAGAGGTTGAGTTCGGGTCACCGCTTCCTTTAGCGATAGACAGACCCGCTACCTTACCTTTAATCAAATCGGCAGCATCGCCTACTTTACCCACCGTAAAGTCTTCTGCTTTGACTGAAGATATGGCACTGGTCACGTCGCCCTTGCGCTGCGTTCCATAACCGATGACGATTACCTCGTCCATCATCTCGGCGTTTTCTTCCAGCCTAATGGCTTGTCCTGCCTTTACTTCGCTTGCCTTTATCTCGATGGTCTTGTAGCCGATGTAGCTGATGACCAACGTGGCGTTGGGTGCCACTTTCAGCGTGAACTTACCGTCGAAGTCGGTAATCGTGCCGTTGGCATTGTTGCCTTTCTCTACAATGTTGGCTCCGATGATGCTTTCACCGTTCGAGTCTACTACCTGCCCGTTGACGGTCCGTGTCTGTTGGGCAGCCATCACAGCGGCTTCCGCGTTGCCGGTCTCCGCAAGCATTGCCTGGGGCAATCCGGCGGTCAGCATGGCACACGCAGCCACTTTCACCATTGCGCGACTGAATAACGCGCGGTTTCCATGAGTATCCATTCTGTTGTTATTTAAAGGTTAATAATAATGTTTAGTTAATTATATCTGTTGATGCTTCCGAATAGCACACAGATGACACTGAAGGACACAGAGAAACACAGATTTTATTTTTTTCTATGAAAAGGCACAGCGCAGCTTAATTTAATTCTGTGTAAATCTGTGTTCGTCTGTGTTATCTGTGTGCTGTCGGGAAACACTCACTCCTTGATTCATTCTACTTTCCACTCTATCACTCCTCCCGATGCTCCTTCTTGCAGCTGTGCCACAATCATCAGGTCGGTGGTTTTCACGGGATGGAAGTCGAGGTGGTTGTAGCGGTCCTTATCGGTGGTGTAGGGGCTTTGCGCTTCCACTTCCTTCCATTGGCTGCCCTGTTTGTAGTAGAGCTTCCACGAGGCGGGTGTGCGGTAGTTTCCGTCGTAGTGGTCGAAGTCCAGCCAGTACACGTCTACCGATTTTACTTCGGTGGGTTGGCTGAAGCGGTAGCACACATTCTCTTTCGACCCTTGGCGCAACCACCAATAGTGGTAGGGCTTGGACGTGTCGCTCGAGCGTTTCGGTTCCCACTGGTCGTTGTAGCCCCATGCCCACTGCAGGTTGCTTGTGGCTGCGGGCACATCGGTAGTGGCTTGGGTGGGAAGCGAGTACATCTGTGCCTGGCTGGCGATGGTCGGTTCGGGAGTCGGGGTGGCGTATTCCTTGGCTTCCGGAATCCATACCTCCATCTGGTCGGCACCGCGGTTGTTCCAGGTAGAGTAGGGGATGGCGCGGAAGGTCACATCTTTCACCGAGCCGTCGGTCGTCACTTCCTTGGCAGCCCCGCTCAACACCATTACGCCGTTCAGCAGGCGGGCGTCGTAGGCAGCGTCGATCTTCGCGTCGGGAGCGATGAACTTATCGAACACGGTGCTGTCCGGCTGGTCTTTGCCTTCCAGGCAGAACACGATCGGCCCGCGCTCCAGTGCCAGCATGCCACGGTCTATTTCCACCGAGTCGTTCGCCTGGATGCGGCGCACGTCCATCGGGAGGTCCAGTTCGATAACGTCGCCCGCCTTCCAGGTGCGGACAATCGTCTCGTAGCCGTCGCCCTCGGCGGCACGTGCCGACGAGCCGTTCACCTTCAGCGTGTATTTCTTCGGGGCATCGGTATAGGCGTAGAGGTCGGATGCCACTGGCGCGCTCTTCAGCCAGCTGGGGATGCGCAGGCGGATGGCGAACTCGCCTTCCTTATCGGGGGTCACCCGGATGGCCACCTTGCCGTTCCACGGATAGCCCGTGGTCTGTTCCAGTGTCACCGTGGTGCTGTCTGCCAGCTGCATTTCGGCTTTGCCTTGTATATAGAGGTTCACATAGATGTCGTTCTGCTGGGTGGCGTAGGCATAGTTGGGCACGGAAGCGATGAAGCGGGTCACGTTGCCCGGGCAACAAGCGCAGCCAAACCAGCGTTGGCGTTCGTGCTGGCCCATCGATTCGAGCGGGTTGTCGTAGAAGAACTTGTCGCCGCTGAGCGACACGCCGCTGATGACGCCGTTGTAGAGGGCACGCTCCAGCACGTCGATGTACTTCGAGTCGCCCGTAGCGAGGAACATCCGGTGGTTCCAGTACACGTTGGCGATGGCTGCGCACGTTTCGCAATACGCCGTGTGGTTCTGCAGTTCGTAGTTGGGACCGAAGCCTTCGCCTTGTGCACGCGAGCCCATACCACCGGTGATGTAGAGCTTCTTGCCTACGAGGTTGTCCCACAGGCGGGTCAAGGCGTGGAAGTAGGCGGTATCGTTGGTCAGGGCTGCCACGTCGGCTACACCAGAATACAGGTAGCCGGCACGCACGGCGTGGCCCACGATTTCGTCTTGCTGCAGGATGGGCTTGTGGTCTTGGCTGTATTCGCTCAGGCGGTGGCCGTCGGTGCCCCGTCCGGTTTCTTCCACGAAGTATTTCGCCATGTCGAGGTATTTCCGGTCGCCTGTCACCTTATATAATTTACAGAGTGCCATTTCTACGATGGGATGTCCGCTGGGGCGGTGTATCTGTCCTTCGTCCGGCCCGAAGGTCTTGCATACCAAGTCGGCGTTCTTGATGGCTACATCGAGGAAGGTACGCTTGCCCGTGGCGCGGAAGTGGGCTACGGCAGCTTCGTACATGTGTCCGCTGTTGTATAGCTCGTGGCTGTTGATTTTCTCCCACTTGGAGCGTCCCCACCAGCCGGAGAGGCGGTAACACTTGTTGGTGACGCACGTGGTGAGGTATCCGTCCGGCTCTTGCGCGGCGGCGATGATGCTGATTACGCTGTCCAGGTAATGGTCCAGTTGCGGGTCGTACTTCACGGCGAGCGAGTACGACGCTCCTTCTATTACTTTATACGGGTCGGTATCGTCGAACGAGAAGTCGCCGCGGTGCTCGCCTTTCTTCAGTCCGGCGGCAATGGCGAAGTTGTCGAATCGTCCGTTCTTCTCGCATTCCTTGAATGCCGAAGGAATAGACACGGTGCGGTTGGTCTCGATGCGGGGCAGCCAGAAGCTATCGCTCAGGTGCACCTGGGTGAACGGCACTTCCTGGATAGGGGCATCCGGCTGGGTGTAGGTAGGTTGGCTGCACGAAGCCGCTCCTAATGCCACAAGTCCGCTCATCAGTGTTAACAGATAGTTCTTCATATTATTATGCTTAAAATTTCATCTGCACAAATGTAGGGGGAAATCGGGACACCGGATAAAAAGATAGTCCATATTGATAGGAAAATAGTCGTTTAAACGGCTGTAGAATGTGTTTTACGGCACATTTAAACAAGGTATGGACGATTTTAGCATCCGCTCGGATGATTTTTGTATGGCACACAGAATACACAGAGAGACACAGATTTACACAGATTAAATTCAGGCTGCGCTATGTCTGCATAGAAAATAAAAATCTGTGTTCCTCTGTGAACTTCTGTGTCATCTGTGTGCTATATAATCGCCTCAATCCGTTGCGCTTTTGCCCGACGCGATGAACTTGCCGGGCGTCATGCCGAACTGCTTCTGGAAGCACTTGCTGAAATACGAGGGGTTGCTGAAGCCTACCATGTAGCTCACCTCGCTGATGTGGTACTTGTTTTCTTGCAGCAGCGATGCCGCCTTCTTGAGGCGCACCAGCTGGATCATTTCGTTGGGCGTGACGTTTGCCAGCGCCTTGATTTTCGCGAACAGGCCCGAACGGCTGATGCATAGCTTCTCGGCAAGGAAGTCGACCGACAGGCCGGGGTTGTCGAAATTCTCTTCTATCAGCCGGTTCATCTTGGTAAGGAACTCTTCGTCCGCCCGGTTGGCTGCTATGGTATTGATGGGCACCACCGGCATCTGCGAGAATTTCTGCTGCAGCTGGCTGCGCAGGTCCATCAGGTTTTTCACGCAGGCTTCCAAGTATTGCAGCGAGAACGGCTTTTCGATGTAGGCGTCCGCCCCGCAGTTCATGCCCGCTGTCTTCGAGGCGTTGTCGGTCTTTGCCGTCAGCAGGATGAAAGGGATGTGGCTGGTCATCCGCTCTTCGCGCACGCGGCGGCAGAGTTCGATGCCGTCCATGTTGGGCATCATCCAGTCGCTGATGATGAGCGACACCTCTTGCTCCTTCAGCCGTTGCAGGGCTTCCGTGCCGTCGGTTGCGGTAATCACCCTATAGGCGGTGCCGAAGCTGTCTGCCAAGAAGCGCGCCATGTCTTCGTTGTCTTCCGCTATCAGGATGACGGGCTGTTTCTTGTTCGCTACGGGGAGGGGTTGCGCCACTAAAATGCCTTCGGGCACTTCTTTGGCCGCTCCGGCTGGCTCGACGGCTTCGGTCTTCTCTTGCCGCACCGGCAGCGTGACACGGAACGAAGAGCCTTTGTCTACTTCCGACTGCACCTCGATGCGCCCGTGGTGGGCTTCTACAATGCCCTTTACGATGCTCAGCCCGATACCGGTGCCCGGCTTGTTGTCGTGCGCCTGGTAGAAGGGGCGGAAGATGAATTGCAACTCTTGGCGGCTCATGCCTTTTCCGTTATCCGTTACGGTAAGGGTGAACGTATGCTCTTGCGCGGCAAACTCCATTTTCACTTGGTCGCGCGTGTACTTGTTGGCGTTGGTCATCAGGTTGCTCAGCACTTTGGTGATGGCTTCGCGGTCTACATCGGCACAGAAGTCTTCGGGCGGATAGGACTCGGTGAGCGTAATGCCCCGTTGTGCCAGCGAAGGCTGGAAGCGTTCGCACACCGCCTGCATCAGTTCCCTGATGTTCTGCGGGGCAAAGCGCATCTTCATTTCGTTCTGTTCCACTTTGCGGAAATCCAACAGCTGGTTCACTAAGTAGAGCAGCCGCTGGCTATTGCGGTCGATGATATTCAGGTCGTTGCGCACTTCCACAGGCAGGTTTTGCGTAGACTGCATCACCTTTTCCAGCGGGCCGATGATGAGCGATACGGGTGTGCGGATTTCGTGTGCAATCATGGTGAAGAACGAAATCTTGGCTTCGTGCATTTCCTTTTCCTTCCGCACGTTCAGTTCGTCGATGGCTTGCGCGTGTTTCTTCTCGCCGCGGCGGACGATGTAGCGCACGGATGCGGCAAGCGCAAGCACGAACAGGACGGCATACCCTACCTTGAACGGGATAGACAGGTAGAACGGAGGATGGATGACGATGCGCAGCGCCGTGCCTTCTTCGTTCCATACTTTGTCGTTGTTCGATGCCTTTACGCGGAACGTGTATGTGCCGGCGGGGAGGTTGGTGTACGTCGTGCTGTTTTGCGAGCCTACGTAGTTCCAGTCTTTGTCGAACCCTTCTAATTTGTAAGCGTATTGGTTTTTTTCCGGGGTGCAGTAGCTCAGCGCCGCGTATTTCAGGGTGATGACATTGTCGGTGTGCGAAAGGTGCAGTTCGTCCAATCCGTCGATGGATGCGGGCAGCACGCTTCCGCATCCGGTCGCGATGGGCTTGTTGAAGATTTCCAGTCCGGTGAGCGCCACGGCAGGCGGGCGGGTGTTCGACTTCAGGCGGTGCGGATGGAAGCGGTTGAACCCGTTGATGCTTCCGATATAGACTTCGCCGCTTTTCGACAACCATGCCGAAGCGGGCAGGAACGCTTCGCTTTGCAGGCCGTCGCTTCGGGTGAATACCTGCGTCCGCCTTTCTTCGGGATGGTATTTCACCAGCCCCTTGGCTGTGGTGAGCCACAAATGGCCGTCGCTCTCTACGATGGCGTTGATGCATTCGTTCGGGATGCGTAAGGGTTGTTTCTCGAAACGGTCTTCTTCTTCCCGGTACAGGCAAAGCCCTTCGCCCGTGGCTACCCACAGCCTGTCTTTCCGGTCGATGTACAGCTGGTTGACAATCTGATGGGCGATGCCTTCCGCCTTGCCGTAAGCCTTCCATTCTTTTTGTTCCGGCTGGTAACGGTACAGCCCGTCGCCTTGCGTGGCAATCCACAGGTAGCCTTTGGCGTCTTCTTTTATGTCTATCACGATGGCCTTCACCCCTGCGATGCGCACCAGGCTGTCCGCCTGGCGGTCGTAACGGCATACCGAAGCCATGGAGCCGGTCCATATCTGCCCCCGTCTGTCCTTGAAAACGGTGTAGACGCTGATGCCTTCCGGCTCTTTGTCCTCATAATCTTTTACCGCTCCGGTCTTCAGGTTCAGGATGCGGATGCCTTTTCCGTACGTGCCTATCCACAAGTTGTCGCCGTCTATGCAGAGGGCGTGCACGTTGTTGTTCCTGAAAGCTTCCCTGCCCGGGAAGTCTTCGAAGCTTCGGGTGGCGGGCACGAAGCAGTTCAGCCCTCCGTCGTCCGAGGCAATCCATATCTTCCCGTCTTCCCCTTCGCAAAAGCGGCTGATGATGGTGCCGTTGAACAAACCGTCGCCGTTGGCCGCGGAGTAGCCTTCGAACTGTCCGCTGTAGGGAGGCAGGTAGTTGACTCCGTTATAGTACGTGCCTATCCAGATGCCTCCCTCGCGGTCTTTCAGGATGGGGTAGATGAACCGGTTGGAGAGCGCTTTGGTCTCTTCGCCGTAGTGGCGGTACATCCGGTTGTATCCGGTAAGCCGGTCTATCAAGGCCAAACCGTAGTCGGAACCTACTAACAACACGTCCGGCGAGTATTCGCCGATGGCGTGGATGTGCGAAATGCCTTGGCATCCGTGCGGCTCCATATACCGCTCCACCGCTCCGGTCTGCGGGTTGATTTTCCATACTCCTTGCATCCAAGTGCCTGCCCACAGGTTTCCTACCGCGTCTTCCCACATCGCCATCGAGTAGAACGAATCGGGGTTGCCTTGCAGGGGGAACACGGTAAACCGCTCCTGCCGCTTGTCGAACCGGTACAGGTTTTTCCATGCGGATGCCCATATCCCTCCTTTCTTGTCGCACAACAGGTAGAATACGTTGCCGCCGGCTTCCGGCATGGGGTAATGCGTAAGCTGTTTCCCGTCATAACGGAAAATGCCTTGGGTGCGTGTCGCTATCCAGACGTTGCCTTGCGTGTCGCAGACGATTTTGTTGACCCAAGAACGGATGCTTGTACTGTCTGCTGCCGTTTGGGTGAAGGGGACGATGCGTTCTTTCTTCCGCTCGAAGAGGTAGACGCCGCAGTCGGTGCCCAGCCACAGGCTGTCTCCCCGTTCGCTCAGGCAGTACACGGTATTGGTGGCGAAGCCGGGCGAAGACGCGCTTTCTTTTTGGTAAAAGGTAAACTCGATTCCGTCGAAACGGTTCAACCCGCCGTCTGTACCTATATAAATATATCCTTTGCTGTCTTGCAGAATGTCGTAGACGGTATTCGATGACATTCCGTTTTCGATGTTGTAGTGTCTGAACTGGAACAAAGACGGCAGGGCATCGGCGGCTCTCCCGAAGAGGAAAAAGCCGCATAACGTCCAAAGACAGAAGAGTTTCTTTGCGTTCATGGTATGAATGATTTTCGAATAACGGTGCAATTTACGAAAAATAATTTAAAAGAATGTCATCCTCTTTGATTATTTTTTGATTATACTAAGTAACTAATCAAAATTATCTGTGTGCCATAGTATAAGTTAATTATGAGCAGTTACTTACTTAGTACGTGTCAGTTTGTGCATTTGTCAAATCAAACGCAAAGAGTAGGCAAAGTTTGCGGAGAAAACATAATCCGTGGGGAGATGCATGTAGCTGTTTGGGCAGTTTCATGCAGTTGAAACGGTAGTTTTAGCCTATAGAAACTTTGGTTTCAGCAAGATGAAACTACAGTTTCAGCAAGATGAAACCATGTTGAAACTGTATAGCGTTGATTAACTTAACTTTATGTGTATTTGGGGCAAGCCAGTTGGGTAGGGTAAAATGAATATAGAGACACGGAGAGACAGCGTTTTATAAACGTCCGCACTTTGCAACCACGCTGTAGGGGCAGGGTTTGCCTGCCCGAATACGTCCACAAATGTATAAGTAGATGTATCCGGGCGGGCAAACCCCGCCCCTACAGTGGTTATTTGCAGTAGTATTCCGTTTGCTATCGGGAACATCCACACTCATGCGCAAATGCATTCCGATTCCGGTATAATAAATCAGTTGAAATAATACAAGAAGGTGGCGATGCCTTCGAGCGCCTTCTTCTTTTGCCCTTCTATTTCGATGGCGAATTTGATTTCGGCTTTTGCCGTTCCGCGCAGGTTAACCAGCGAGTGAAGGGCGGCGGTCAGGCGGATGCGCTGTCCCGACAATACGGCTTGGCCGAAACGCATTTTGTCCATGCCGTAGTTCACCATCATCTTCAGGTTGTTCACCTCGATGATTTGGTTCCAGAAATAGGGAAGCAGCGAGAGGGTGAGGTATCCGTGCACGATGGTGCTTTTAAAAGGGCTTTCCGTTTTGGCGCGCTCTACGTCTACATGAATCCACTGATGGTCCAGCGTAGCGTCGGCAAACTGGTTGATGCGTTCTTGGGTCACTTCCAGCCATTCGGAAGTCCCGATGGTCTGGCCTAATAGTTTTTCGAATTCTTCGTACGAATTAATTACAACTTTGCTCATACACCTTAATCTTTTTTAATCCTGTTATGTGATGAACAAAGGTAAGTAAAAAATTAAATAAAACGGCAAAGGTTTTTTTATATTTTATCGGCGGATAACAAGAAAGGCAGAAAAGGATAGTGTTTTTTAATGTGCTAATGTGCCAATGTGGAAATATGCCTATATGCAATTCTCACATTGGCACATTAGAACCTACCAAATGTTCACACGCTTTTCGGGCGCTACGTAGAGCGGGTCTTCCGGCGTGATGTGGAAGGCGTCATACCATGCCTGGATGTGGGGCAGCGCGCCGTTTACACGCCATTCGCCCAACGAGTGCGGGTCTATTTTGGTATATACCCGGATTTGTTCGTCGCGGATGTTGCCAGCCCACAGGGTAGCGTAAGCGATGAAGAAACGTTGTTCGGGGGTGAAGCCTTCCTTGTCTTCCAACGGAGCGTTTTGGGTAGCGTGCTGGAATGCCAGGTAAGCGATGTTCAGGCCGCCGTGGTCGGCAATGTTCTCGCCCAAGGTCAGCTGGCCGTTGGCGTGCAAGCCCGGCAGCACTTCGATGTTGTTGAAGAAGTCCACCATCACTTGTGTACGCTCCTTGAAACGGTCTGCATCACCTTCTGCCCACCAGTCTTTCAAGTTTCCGTCTTTATCAAACTGGCGTCCTTGGTCATCAAATCCATGGGTCATTTC
The DNA here is from genome assembly GCA_949296855.1 of uncultured Bacteroides sp. GTDB lineage: Bacteria > Bacteroidota > Bacteroidia > Bacteroidales > Bacteroidaceae > Phocaeicola. The sequence continues at coordinate 68,647 of CASFRN010000093.1, forward strand.
ATGTCCGATGACTACGCCGATGGCACCGTAGTTGGCGGCATCGTCGGCATCCATGTTGAAGAACGGCGGCTGGAGGATGGCTGCGGGGAAGCAGATTTCATTGGTCGACGGGTTGTAGTAGGCGTTGACGGTCTGCGGGGTCATCAGCCATTCGTCTTTGTCTACCGGTTTGCCCAAGCGGCTCATCATGTCGTTGAAGCCCCATTCGGCGGCACGGCAGAGGTTTGCCCAGTAAGAGTCGTTCTTGATTTCCAGCTTCGAGTAGTCTTTCCATTTGTCGGGATAGCCTACTTTTACATGGAAAGCGTCCAGTTTTTCGTGGGCGCGCATCTTGGTGCTGTCGCTCATCCATTCTTGCGCGTCGATGCGTTCGCCCAAAGCGACTTGTAAGTTCTTGACGAGGTTCACCATGCGTTCCTTAGCGGCTGCGGGGAAGTATTTTTCCACATACATTTGTCCGACCAGTTCACCCAGTACGCCGTTTACCGAATTGACGGCACGTTTCCAGCGCGGCTGGTTCACTTGGCGTCCCGACATCACCTTGCCGTAGAAATCGAAGCGGGCGGCAACGAAATCGTCGCTCAGGCAAGATGCGGCTGCGTCCAGCAAGTTGTATTGCAGGTAAGAGATGTGTTTCGAGAGCGGAAGCGTGGTAATCAGCTTGCCTACTTCCTGAATCGGCTCGATTTGTTCCACGTTCAGTTCGGCAGGCGCTTCGATGCCCAAGGCTTTCATGTAAGCGTCCCAGTCGATGCCTGTGATTTGCTTCTTCAATTCGCCGTACGACATCTTGTGGTAGTTGGCTTCCGGGTCACGGCGTTCGGTAGCGGTTTTCGATACCTTGGCGATGGCGGTTTCGATTTCCATTACGTCGGCCACTTTCTGTTGCGCGTCGGCTTCGGCGAATCCGGCAAGCGTGAACAGTTTGGCAATGTATTTTTTGTATTCGTTGCGGATGTTCTCGGTGATGCTGTCGGTGTCGAGGTAATAGGTCTTTTCGCCCAAGTTGATGCCTCCCTGGCTCATCTGGAAAATGTTGAGCGCACTGTTCTTCGGGTCGGCGTATACATAGCAGCTGAAGTAGGTGCCTATCCCCTGGCAGCGCATCAGTTCTGCCGATGTGGGGATGATTTGGGCTTTATCGGTCAGAGCCGCTATTTTGTCCAGCATCGGTTTGATGGGTGCGGCGCCTTGTTCGTTGAGCGTCACGCTATCCATAGCCAACTTGTACAAGTCGCCTACTTTTTGGGCTGTGGTACCCGCTTCGTTTTGTTGGGCAGCCAGTCCTTCGATAAGTTCACGTATTTGCTTCTGGTTGTTTTCTGCCAGTTCGTCGAACGTGCCGAAACGTGAATATTCGGCAGTCAAGGGGTGTGCGTCGTTCCATCCTCCGCACGCATAGCGGAAGAAATCGGTTCCGGCGGCTACGGTCGTATCCATATTCGCCAAATCAATGCCCGACGTGTTCGTGGCATTCTTTTGTCCGGTGCAGCTTGCCATCGCTAAGGTGGCAAAAGCGGCTGCAGCTACATAATGTTTTGTTTTCATATTGTTTGTTATTAATTAAAACTTGGTTTGTCACTCTTTGTATTGAAACGCAGATTCACGCAGATTATCGCAGATAATAATTTAATATGGATGTCCGCATTTCGCCAAATTAGTTGTAGGGGCGTATCGCATACGCCTTGAAAACATCCACGTGGATAAGCGGGTGCATTCGGGCGTATGCGATACGCCCCTACGGTTGGTACTTTGCAGATATTCATATAATTAAATTATTCATTCAATCCGCGTTAATCTGCGGAAATCTGCGTTTCTTGATAAAAAGCCGTTAGGTCTCTTTCATCTCTTCCAGTTCCAGCGAAGCATTTTCCCATTCGGTTTCGGCTTCAGTTATTTGCTTTTTCAGTGCCTGGTGGGCTTCGTAGAGCTTCATGTCGGAAGCACCTTCGGGGGTTGCCATCTGGGCTTCCAGTTGCGCTACCTGCTGTTCCCACTCGCCGATGGACGTTTCTAATGTTTCTATCTGTTTCTCTATTTTCCGGATTTTGCGGTTCAGTTCCTTTTGGACTTCATACGAAAGCTTGCCTTCGCTTGCCGGCTCTTTTTCTTCTTTTTTCTTCGCGGCGGAAGAGGGGGAAGCGGAAAGCTGCAGTTCGTTCAGGTTCTCGATGTTTTTCTTCTGAAGGAAATCGTAGATGCCGCCGATATGCTCTTTCACCAGCCCGCCGCCAAATTCGTATACCTTGGTCACCAGTCCGTCGAGGAATTCACGGTCGTGTGAAACGATGATGGCTGTGCCGTCGAACGCGAGGATAGCCTCTTTCAATACATCTTTCGAGCGCATGTCCAAGTGGTTGGTGGGCTCGTCCAAGATAAGCAAGTTCACCGGTTCAAGCAGCAGGCGTATCATGGCCAGGCGGCTCCGTTCGCCTCCCGAAAGCACTTTTACTTTTTTGTCGGAAGCTTCTCCGCCGAACATGAACGCGCCTAAGATGTCGCGTATCTTCAGGCGGATGTCTCCTTTTGCCACGCGGTCGATGGTGTCGAATACGGTCAGGTTCTCATCGAGTAGCTGCGCCTGGTTCTGCGCAAAGTAGCCTATCTGTACATTGTGGCCGATGGTGAGCTTTCCTTCGTAGGCGATTTCGTCCATGATGCACTTGACGAGGGTAGACTTTCCTTCCCCGTTCTTTCCGACGAAGGCTACCTTCTCGCCCCGGTGGATGGTGAGGTTGACATCGTGGAACACCACTTGGCTTCCGTACGCTTTCTTCAGGTTTTCGCAGATAACCGGATAATTGCCCGAACGGACGGCGGGCGGAAACTTGAGGTGCAGGGAAGCGTTGTCTTCTTCGTCCACTTCGATGGGCACAATCTTTTCGAGTTGCTTGATGCGGCTTTGCACTTGTACGGCTTTGGTCGCCTTGTAGCGGAAGCGTTCGATGAACTCTTCGGTGTCTTTTATCTCTTTCTGCTGGTTTTCGTACGCGCGGAGCTGCTGTTCGCGCCGTTCCTTGCGCAGGACGACAAACTGGTCGTAGGGCACCCGGTAATCGTAGATATGCCCGCACGAGATTTCGATGGTGCGGTTGGTGATGTTGTTGATGAACGCACGGTCGTGGCTGACCAGCACTACGGCTCCGGGCTCCACCTTGAGGAAATTCTCCAGCCACTGGATGCTTTCGATGTCGAGGTGGTTGGTAGGCTCGTCGAGAAGCAGCACGTCGGGGTGGCGCAGCAAGAGCTTAGCCAGCTCGATACGCATCCGCCATCCGCCGCTGAACTCGCTGGTGGGGCGGCTGAAATCGGAGCGGCTGAATCCCAACCCAGTTAACGTGCGTTCGATTTCGGCTTTGTAGTTGACGCCTCCCATCATGAGGAAGCGTTCGTTTTCGTGGGTGAAGCGTTCTATCAGTTCGTGGTAGCTTTCCGAGTCGTAATCGGTGCGGTCGGCAAGCTCTTGGTTCATTTTCTCCAGCCGGCTTTGCATTTCGAATAGTTGGCTGAATGCCCTTTCGGCTTCTTCCATAACGGTGCGCGTGTCGCTCAGCACCATGACTTGGGGAAGATAGCCGATGGTGACGCCGCGCTGCACGGCGACGATTCCTGCGGTAGGGCGTTGCAGTCCGGCAAGAATCTTCAGCATGGTAGACTTGCCCGCTCCGTTTTTCCCTACCAAGGCGATGCGGTCTTTCTTGTTGATGACAAACGAGACGTCTTCGAATAACGGAGTCACGCCAAACTCCACTTTTAAACCTTCTATAGAAATCATATATCCGTTCTTGCTTTACAAAGTGTCGGCAAAGGTAGCATTTATTTCTGGTATTTTGTATATAAACAAATAGAATAAACGCAGATTAGCGCAGATTTCCGCAAATTCAATCAAAGCCTCATCTGCGGAAATCTGCGCTAATCTGCGTCTTGCAATGTATCGGAAAGTGTTTTTATTCGGTGTAACGTTCGATGGTCTGTGCGCGGTCGGGGCCTACCGATACAATCTTAATCGGCGTTCCGAGCTGTTCTTCGAGGAACGAGATGTAGGCGTTGAACTCTTCGGGGAATTCGTCTTCGCTGGTCATCTTCGTCATGTCGGTCTGCCATCCCGGCATTTCCACATAGACCGGCTCTATGCCTTCGGTAATGTCGAAGGGGAAGTCGCAGGTTTCCTCGCCGTTCACTTTATATGCTACGCAAGCCTTTACGGTGGGGAACCCGTCGAGCACATCGCTCTTCATCAGGATAAGCTGGGTGACGCCGTTCACCATAATGGCATAGCGCAACGCTACCAAGTCTACCCATCCGCAACGGCGTTCGCGTCCGGTTACGGCGCCGTATTCATGCCCTAAGTCGCGGATGGTCTTTCCGGTTTCGTCGAACAGTTCGGTAGGGAAGGGGCCTGCGCCTACGCGAGTGCAATAGGCTTTCATGATGCCGTACACTTCACCTATCTTGTTCGGACCCAAGCCCAATCCGGTGCAAGCGCCCGCACAGATGGTATTGGAAGAGGTAACGAACGGATACGAGCCGAAGTCGACATCGAGCATGGTGCCTTGCGCGCCTTCGCACAGCACACTCTTGCCTTCGCCGATGAGGCGGTTGATTTCGTGCTCGCTGTCTACCAGCGTGAACTGGCGCAGGTATTCGATGCCTTCCATCCATAGTTTTTCGGCTTCGGCGATGTCGTAAGTGTAGTTGAGGCTTTTCAGGATTTTTTCGTGGCGTGCCTTGGCTGCGGCGTATTTCTCTTCGAAATTATGCAAGATGTCGCCCACACGCAAGCCGTTGCGGCTCACCTTGTCGGTATAGGTAGGGCCGATGCCTTTTCCGGTAGTCCCTACTTTCGAGTCGCCTTTGGCTGCTTCGTATGCCGCATCCAGCACCCGGTGGGTAGGCAAAATCAAGTGCGCTTTCTTTGAGATGTGCAGACGCTCCTTCAACGGATGTCCGCTTGCTTCGAGCGCTTCGGCTTCCGCCTTGAACAGGGCAGGGTCGAGCACCACGCCATTACCGATAATATTGACTTTATCTCCTTGGAATATTCCCGACGGAATAGAGCGGAGCACATATTTCTGGCCTTCAAACTCCAAGGTATGGCCGGCATTAGGCCCTCCTTGGAAACGGGCAACCACGTCATAGCGAGGGGTCAGTACGTCTACGACCTTTCCTTTCCCTTCGTCGCCCCATTGCAAACCTAACAATACATCTACTTTCATATATTTTGAGTTTTAAGTTTTGTTCTTCTTCCGCTTTGCCGCCATACACTTGCTGCACAATCCATATATATATAAGGAGTAATGCGACGCGTGAAAACCTTTCAGCTTGGTGTTTACAACCGCCTGCTTCAGGGCTTCGTCTTCGAATTCGGAAACTTTGCCGCACGAAGTGCAGATCATGTGGTGGTGGGTTTCGTTGTTGTACGAGCGTTCATACTGCGAAGTGTTGCCGAACTGATGCTTGATTACCAGCCCCGCATCGATAAGCAGGATAATCGTGTTGTACAGCGTGGCGCGGCTGACCCGGAATTTTTCTTTTTCCGCCATATAGGAATAGAGCGTTTCAATGTCGAAATGTCCCTTGATGGTATAGATGGTATCGAGTATAGCATAGCGTTCGGGCGTCTTGCGATGTCCGTTCTTCTGCAAATAGTCTGTCAGAATCTGTTTTACCTTTTCCTTTATGTTTTCTTCCATTCGGGTCAATATTCTGCGTCAAAGGTAATCTTTTTTATGTAATTTAGAAAAGCTATAAGGAAAAATTTCCTTAATCCGGCTTAGAGCCTGTTTAAATTTTCCGATAAAGTTGTATTATCAGGTCTCTTTTGAGTTTGTTTCCGGTCTGTTTTCCCGATTTTATGCATCAGATAGCCCGCTATCCTCCTTATAAAATCAGAAAAACATCCTCGAAAGCAATCCTCAAAACAAACTTGAGCAAAATTTAAACAGGCTTTAAATTGGGGGATATATTGGTGTGTTGAACACAGAGACACGGAGGCACAGAGTTTTGATTTTCTCTGTGTCTCTGGATCCGGTTTTCTGTTTATGCTTACGCTTCGCGGATGCTTTCGGCTAACAAACGCACTTCGGGCTTTTCCGACTGGAGGCACGAGGCCAGTTGCCGGTGGATGGCTTTGCCGTGCAGCGGGGATTGCTCTGCATACTTGCGCAATGCCAGCGCCGCCGCCTTGCGTACTGTGACGCATTCGTTTTCGATGGCAGCGAACGCTTGGTCGGTAAACTCGGCTTCGGCACGTTCGTTCAACAGCAAGCCTTTCCCTAACAAGCGCGCCATGAGCAAGAAACCGCATAGCTGGAAGTATTCGCGCTCGTCCGCCATCCAGACGAATACTTCTTCCGAAGCGTAGGGCAGGCGCTGGAAGAGGTTCATCACGGTGTATTCCGCCAATTCGGGGTAATGCATGTCTTCTATCCAGATTTCCGCTATTTCGGGATAAAAGGTTCCGGCAGGCTGGAGCAGTCCTGCCATGATTTTGCACTCGCGGATGTTTTCTTTCCACAATGCCTGAGCCAGTTCGTGGCTGGGCGCATAGGCTGCCGCAATCTCCTTGATGCGGGGATATTCGATGCCGAAGTTGACTTTGTAGTCCATGCCTTTCTCGCGCATGCTTTGTGATACGGGCCCGTTCATGTACAGGCGGAACTTCGACTTGATTTCTTTCAGGGTTTCGTGTACGTCCATTTCTGTCTTAAAGTAAGCTTCATTTTACATTCGCATACTCCCGGCTGTACCGCAACATTTGTTCGGCATAGCCTTCGGTATAGGATACTTGCACATCGGTCACTTTGCCTTCGGCATCGGTCTGAAGGGTGTAGACCGGATTGATAAAGCCTTTATACGGGGCTAAGTGTAGGCGTTTGTAGCGACTCAACACCTCGGCATGAAGTGCCGGGTCGATTTGTACGCCGTAGGTTTCCACCATCCGGCGTGCCGCTTCGTAGTCGCCTTCGCTTTTGATGCGTTGTATCTCGGCCAGCAGCCGTCCGAATAACAGGCGGAGCCGGGCATAGTCGTTGATGCGCACGTAGGTCTTGCCTTCCCGTACCGTCATCTCTGCCACTTGTCCGTCTTTGCCTTGTTCCAGCGCCCAGCGGGCAATAAGCTGGCGGTTGCGCATATGGGCTTCTTCTACCGTATGTCCCGGCTCTATCCGGACCAGTTGGGTCATCAGCCCGTTCATCATGTAGGAATAGTATTCGGCCTTGTATGCGTCGGCATCGGGCAACAGCCCTAATTCTACCATTTTGGGGTCGGCAAGATAATACAGGCCGAACAAGTCGGCACGGGCTTCTTCGATGGTGGAGCCGTATGCTTTCAGTGCGTCGGCGTCTACGCCCGGAAGCAGTTTGCCGGAACCGTGTCCCAGGCATTCGTGTAAGTCGGTGTGCAAGTCGTCGGTAAGGTCGGCGTAAGTGTCTAGCAGGTTGAGTTCTTCTTCGCTGTATACGAACTCTTCGCGGAATCCGTTTCCGCGCGCGGCTCGGTTGTAGGCTTCGGTCAGGTTGCCGATGGTGACCGATTTCGAGCCGTGCACGCTCCGTATCCAATTGGAGTTGGGCAGGTTGATGCCGATAGCCGTCGAAGGGTAGAGGTCGCCCGCCAGGATGGCGGCGGTGATGACTTTTGCCGAAACGCCCTTCACGGCTTTTTTCTTGAAGCGGGGGTCTACCGGCGAGTGGTCTTCGAACCATTGGGCTTCGCCGCTGATGGTTTCGGTGCGGCGGGTAGCTTCGGTGTCTTTGAAGTCGACGATGGATTCCCAACTGGCCTTCATCCCTAACGGGTCGCCGTAGCTTTCGATGAATCCGTTGACGAAATCTACGTGCGAGGCGGTGTCTTTCAGCCAAGCAATGGAGTAAGCGTCGAAAGTATGCAGGTCGCCTGTGCGGTAAAACTCAATGAGCAGGCGGATGACTTCGCGTTGCGCGTCGTTTTCCGCTACGGTTCCCGCTTTTTCCAGCCATCCGATTATCTTATCGATGGCTTCGGAATACATCCCGCCCGATTTCCATACCTGTTCGTATATCCGTCCGCCTTCTTTCACCAGGCGGCTGTTCATGCCGTACATCACTGGCTCGTCGGGATTCCCTTTCGCCTTTTGTGCCGCATAGAAAGCTTCGGCTTCGGCTTGCGTCACGCCTTCGTAGTAATTGGCGGCAGAGGTCAGCACCAAGTCTTCCCCGTCTGCTTGGTTCACTCGCTTGGGCATGACATCCGGATTGAATATCACAGGGAAAAGCTTGCCGCACATCGCCTGTACGTCTTCACCTTCGGCAAGCGGCAGTGCCGAAGGGGGAACCGAGGCGATGAGTCGGGTGAGGTATTCAGGTGTGAATCCTGGAGTCAGCTTGTCGCACGCATAGTGGTGGTGGATGCCGTTGGAGAACCATACCCTTTTCAGGTAAATCTCGAAACGGCGGAATTCTTCGGTTGCCCGCTCTCCTCTATAATATAAGTAGACGGCTTCCAGCAAACGCCGGATTTGCAGGTTGTATTTCCCGTTTTGGTCGAAGAGGATGTCACGTCCTTCCAGTGCTGCCTGCGAAAGATAGTACACTAACATTTTTTGCTTCAGTGTGAGTTGTCCGAAGCCAGGCACACGGTAACGCAGTATCTGTAAGTCGGCAAACTGTTCTACCGTATAATTGAATGTTTCTTCCATATATGTGTCCCTTAAGTCGTTGATTCCTGTTTTGCCACAGAGGACACAGAGCATCACAAAGTGGAAAATGAAAACTCTGTGTACCTCTGTGTCCTCTGTGGAGAAGCGATGCTTCAAGGCAGGCTTCTTGCATTAAAAGCCTGTCATTTTACATTTATGCGCCACGTTTCCGTTTCCGGTATCCGTTTGGCGTTTCGCCCGTATTCTTATAGAATGCCGCGTAAAACGACTGGCGGTTTGAAAAACCTACCATCGCGCTGATTTCTTCCACATTTTTGTCGGCATAACGTTTGTCTACTAACAGATGCAATGCTTCTTTGATGCGGTATTCGTTGACTAAGCATGAATAGTTCATGCCGAAACGGGAATTGATGACTGCCGATAAATAGCGGGTGTTTGTGTTCAATTCCTTGGCTAAATCCCGTGCGGAATAATTCGGGTCCTTATACTTCTTTTCGATAATCAAGATGTTCATAATCTTGTCGTATAACTCATCCGCAAGCTCTGCCCGAATCATGCCTCGATAGGCAGCTTCTTTGATTTTACGCTCACGCATGTTATAAGGTTTCCTCACGGATGCTTCCTCTTGGCGCTTCTGTTCTTTTTCGTTATTTTCCCTCATCTGTCTTTGAATAAAAGTGTGATATTATTGTTGATAAATTATATTTATACAAATTTCGTAAGTTTTTTTCTATTTCGCAACATATTTCACATCTTATTTTTTAATTATGCTGTTTTTTTTGATTTATTTATAGGTATTTGTTCCCTAAAGTCCGTATTCTGTATCCTATTTCGATTAATTTTGCACCTCGTTATGAATACAGATATACTCAAGACACTGAAAGCCTATTTCGGATATACAGGTTTCCGCCCTTTGCAAGAAGAAATCATCACCTGCATTCTTCAGAAGAAAGATGCGCTGGTGCTGATGCCTACGGGCGGAGGCAAATCGCTTTGTTATCAGATACCGGCGTTGCTGTCCGAAGGGACGGCCATCGTGGTCTCTCCGCTTATTTCACTGATGAAAGACCAAGTGGAAGCTCTGCAGAACAACGGAATCATCGCCCGTGCCCTGAATAGCAACAATGATGAAACCGCCAATGCCAACATTCGTTTCGAGTGCAGGCAGGGAAGGGTGAAGCTGCTTTATATTTCGCCCGAACGCTTGTTGGCGGAAACCAATTATCTGCTGAAGGATATACGCATTTCGCTTTTTGCGGTTGATGAGGCGCACTGCATCTCGCAGTGGGGGCATGATTTCCGTCCCGAATACACGCAACTGAAGGTACTTCGCGAACAGTTCCCGCAAGTCCCTATCGTCGCATTGACCGCTACCGCCGATAAAATTACAAGGCAAGACATCGTGACACAGCTTGCGATGCGCCATCCGCAGGTGTTCATTTCTTCGTTCGACCGCCCTAATTTGAGCCTTGACGTAAAGCGCGGGTACCAGCAGAAGGAAAAAATACGTACGATACTGGATTTTATCGCCCGTCATGCCGGAGAGAGCGGCATTATTTATTGCATGAGCCGCAACACGACCGAGAAGGTGGCTGCTATATTGGAGGAGCACGGGATTGTATGCGGAGTCTATCACGCCGGACTGAGCGCGGCGGTGCGCGACCGTACACAAGAGGATTTCATCAACGACCGTGTGCAGGTAGTGTGTGCCACCATTGCTTTCGGGATGGGTATCGATAAGTCGAACGTGCGTTGGGTCATCCATTACAACCTGCCGAAAAGCATCGAGAGTTTTTATCAAGAGATAGGGCGTGCCGGACGCGACGGGCTGCCTGGCGACACCTTGCTGTTTTATTCGTTGGCTGACATCGTGCTGCTTTCAAGGTTTGCCGACGAAAGCGGGCAGCAAGAGTTGAATATGGAAAAATTGAGGCGGATGCAGCAATATGCCGAGTCGGATATTTGCCGTAGGCGTATTTTGCTGAATTATTTCGGGGAAACCATAGACCACGACTGCGGGAACTGTGATGTATGCCGCAATCCGCCCCAGCGTTTCGACGGAACCGTCTTGGTGCAGAAAGCCTTGAGTGCCATTGCCCGAACCAACCAGCAGATAGGGACAAGCACGTTAATTGACATCTTGAAAGGAGCCGCTACGGCGGATATCATCGAGCGGGGATATGATAAGCTGAAAACGTATGGGGTAGGGCGGGATGTGCCTGGCAGGGATTGGCAAGACTATCTGCTGCAGATGTTGAACTTAGGTTATTTTGAAGTGGCATACAACGAAAAAAACCATTTGAAGATAACTGAAGCGGGAAAGAAGGTGTTGTTCGGTCAGGAACGGGCACAATTGGTGGTTATCAAGCGTGAGGAATATGCGGCGAAAGAATACCGGAGAAGAAGGAAAACCGTCCAGCCTGCCATTCCGGCTTTTCAGATGCCGGCGGTATTTGAAAATGAAGATGCACGCTTGTTTGAAGCTTTGCGCGCGCTTCGAAAGAAATTGGCAGACCAGCAAGCCATTCCCGCTTATATTGTTTTATCGGACAAAACCTTGCATTTATTGGCTTCGTCCAAACCTGTGACCATCGAAGCGTTCGGAGAGGTGAGCGGCATTGGGGATTATAAGAAAGAGCGTTACGGAAAAGATTTCATTGAGGTTATCCGGCGGTTTGTGTAGCGCAGAGTATGTCTTGAAACAGACAGGGCACGAACACGGAAGCACAAAGACGCAGAGTGTCTTCATGCTTCTCCGTGTCTTTGTGCTTCTGTATCTTGTTGATATGTGGTCAATCGTTTCGAATTTTATTTGCAGTTGCCCGTGCAACGCGGCTTGATTTGCTTAAAGAAATCATTACCCTTGTTGTCTACCAAGATAAATGCCGGGAAATCTTCCACTTCAATCTTCCAAATGGCTTCCATACCCAATTCAGGATATTCCACACATTCGATGCTCTTGATGTTGTTCTGAGCCAAGATAGCTGCAGGTCCGCCGATAGAGCCTAAATAGAAACCTCCGTATTTCTTGCAAGCATCTGTTACGGCTTGGCTACGATTACCCTTAGCCAACATAATCATGCTTCCGCCATGGCTTTGGAACAGGTCAACATACGGGTCCATACGTCCGGCAGTAGTCGGTCCCATCGAGCCGCACGCCATTCCCTTCGGAGTCTTGGCAGGTCCTGCATAATAAATCGGATGGTCTTTGATGTATTGAGGGAGGTCTTCACCTTTATCCAAACGTTCTTTCAATTTGGCATGAGCGATATCACGACCTACGATAATTGTCCCGTTCAAAGACAAGCGGGTAGCAACCGGATATTTATCCAATTCTGCCAAGATCTCACTCATCGGACGATTCAGGTCAATCTTTACCGCATTGCCTTCTCCAGCCTGACGCAATTCTTCCGGAATCAATTCGCCCGGATTCGAATCTAATTTCTCAATCCAAATACCGTCTTTATTGATTTTACATTTGATGTTACGGTCTGCCGAGCAAGATACACCCAAGCCTACCGGACAAGAAGCACCGTGGCGAGGCAAGCGGATGATGCGTACATCGTGTGCATAATACTTACCTCCGAACTGTGCGCCCAAACCGATGCGGTGTGCTTCTTCCAACACTTTCTTTTCCAATTCAACGTCGCGGAAAGCACGTCCGTATTCGTTTCCTGTAGTAGGCAGATTATCGTAATAATGCGTAGAAGCCAATTTCACGGTCAGCAAGTTCTTTTCAGCAGAAGTACCGCCGATAACGAAAGCGATATGATAAGGAGGACAAGCCGCCGTTCCCAACGTTTTCATCTTTTCTACCAAGAACGGAACCAAAGTAGCCGGATTCAGAATGGCTTTGGTTTCCTGATACAAGTAAGTCTTGTTAGCGGAGCCACCTCCCTTGGTCACACACAAGAAGTTGTATTCCATACCTTCGGTAGCTTCCAAATCGATTTGTGCCGGAAGATTGCAACGGGTATTCACTTCTTCGTACATGCTCAGCGGAGCATTTTGCGAGTAACGCAGGTTATTTTCGGTATAAGTCTTATATACACCCAAAGACAAAGCTTCTTCATCGCAATAACCCGTCCATACCTGCTGGCCTTTCTCTCCGTGGATAATAGCCGTACCGGTATCTTGGCAGAAAGGCAATACGCCCTTAGCCGCAACTTCGGCATTACGCAAGAAAGTCAAAGCCACATACTTATCGTTCTCGCTTGCTTCAGGGTCGTTCAGAATCTTTGCGACTTGTTCGTTGTGCGAACGGCGCAACATGAAAGAAACATCATGGAAAGCCGCATTCGCCATAGCGGTCAAACCTTCTTTTTCCACTTTCAGGATGGGTTTCCCTTCGAACTCGCTTACCGATACATAGTCTTTCGTAAGCAAATAGTATTCAGTAGTATCCTCTCCGTGTTCGAACATCGGCTGATACTTGAATTCTGGTGTTGTTGCCATAATCGATAATATTAATTGTTAGTTATTACGTGTGAGCAAAGTTACAAAGATTATTGAAATATTTCCTTAGAGCCTGTTTAAATTTTCCGATAAAGTTGTATTATCAGGTTTCTTTTGAGTTTGTTTCCGGTCTGTTTTCCCGATTTTATGCGTCAGCCCGTTATCTTCCTTATAAAATCAGAAAAACATCCTCGAAAACAATCCTCAAAATAAACCTGAGCAAAATTTAAACAGGCTCTTAAAAAAACAGAATTTGCGCTATTTCACCCGCGGTGAAACAAACCATGCTATTCTCCAGCCCGAAGCAAGTCTTTCATCAGCACATCCGTACCGGGGAAACCTACATATTTATCTTGCAATTTTCCATCGTAGCTGATGATTAAGTAACCGGGGATGCCTGTAATGCCATACGTGTGGCACAGATAGTCCCATTGTTCTTTCTTGAGGCGGTAATGTACTCCGTTGATATCGGTGACGGCTGTCTTCCAGTCGGTTTCCGGAGAAGACGGGCCGGTGAGGTAGACATAAACAATGTCTTTTGCAGCCAGTTTCTTTTTCAGGTCACGGATGGCCGACATGCTTTTCCGGCAAGGCCCGCACCACGTAGCCCAGAAGTCTACTAATATCGCTTGACCCCGATACGGGGCAATGATGGCAGGCAAAATGTCGGCGCCCGAAACATCTGTGCCTATTTCCGCTATCACAAAACTGTTGTTTGATTTCGCCAAGGTGGCTTTGGCTTTGAGCGCGTCGGTTTTATCTTTTATGTATTTTTGAATCTCGGGTTGGGTAATGGTTTTCAGTTCTTTCTTATCGTCGGACGTGAATGTTTGCTCTTTTATGAAATTCCGGTAAATGGTACGTGCCTTTTTCACGTCTTCCCATAAATCCACCGCTTGCCCTTTGTCTCGTTCCATGAGGGCTAAGTAGGTGGCGTAATCGTATCCGTAGCGGATATAGGGAGACTGTACGTTATCTGGCATTTCTCCTTTTGCGCCCAATGTCACCAATTCATTCATCTTCAGGTTCAGCAAGACGTATTGGCGGTATGCTTCGCTTACTTTTTTGTCGTCTTCTAATTCCTTTTTATATTTCTCATAATGATGTTTTACATATTTGTTGAAGTCGTCTGCTGGCAAGTCTTCAGTCATGTCATTGAATCCCGGCACTTCGTTTATCGCCAGTGGATATCCCCAGGTAGCCAGTTCTGCGTTTAAGTCGGAGGCGCCTCCGTCGAACCATGCTTTTTGTTGTTGTCCGTAGGTAGCCGTCAGCAGACGGGATGCCGACATGCTTAACCGGGGCAGGTGGATGTATGCCGTTGTTTCTTCGCCCGGAGTCAGGAACAAATCCAGTTGCGCTTTGTTGATTTGCAGTTTCGCCCCTCCTGCCACTAACAGGTCGGTTTCGATATGAAAGGAGCCGTCTTGGCGTACACGTACGGTTTGCCCCCATTGGTCATAAAACAACCAGTCGGAGTGGCGGAAAACCACGTCCAGTTGCATCGAGGGTTGATAACCTAAGATGTATCCGTTGATGATAGCCTTGCCGGCCTTCAGTTGTGGCTGAGGCAAAGCCCGGCTCTGCTCCAGCCGGCGCGTTTGAAGAAAGCTGGGCAAGTAAACGTAAGGCTCGGCTTCGGTGAGTTGCACGCCGTAGATTGTTCTTCCCGTTCCTTTTTCTACGAAATCTACAGTGTGCACTCCTTGCGGTATCGGAGCAAAAGACAAGATGACATTTTGCTTGCCTGAATCGGGTATCCGTTCAGGGACGGTTTGCCCGTCAATCGATACACCGGCGGCTTCACGCAGCGGGAACTTTTGGTTTTCGTTGCATAAGTAAGTGTCTGAGGATAGGATTGCCGCTTCTCCCGGTTTGCCATACAACACGGCGTCTACTTGGGTATGCTCATCGGTCAATATGATTTTCTTTATTTCTATTTTCGAAGTGTTGGCTGTCACGAAACACGGATGGGTTACTTCCCTTCTCCGGTAATTCCCCGCTTGCACTGTCAATGCCAGGCATCCTAACAGGCACAGAAAGCAAACAAACTTTTTCATATCCATTCTTGATTCTTTTTTCATCATTCTTCATTTTAAAGCAGTCCGCTCAAGCGGTCTGTCAGTTCATTGCCCAAAGCTGTCTTTACTTTGATATGTTCCAACACGGCGGTGACGAACGGATTGCTTTCGAATACACCGCGCACTTGCTCGAAATCGAGTTTTTGCTCCGCTTTGCTTCCATCGGCACCGAAACCGGTCATCGAGGTCAACGAAAATTCCTTCTTTGCATCTTCGTAAACCAAACGGTCCAGCCCTACTACAGAGTCCTGCCATTGGCGTACAATCGCACAAATATCAGATGCCGTTATCCGTTCCGCATCCAACTGATAGAACTCCAGCATCTTTTCGTATGCCCATGTCCACTCATACGTATAATAATGCGCATGCATATCGGCAAAGCGGTCGTGTATCTGGTCTACCGTAGACAAGGCACCGGTCTCGATATCGCTCATCAAGCGTTCGATTTCGCTTTTTGGAGCAATCAAGCCGGAAATATCCACCCATTCCCCGCTTCCGATAGATGTATCCGGAAGCAGACGCTTGCGGATTTCCTCATCGTTTCGGAACTGAATCTTTTCCAAACGCTTGATGACAGAGTTTCCCAAGAACTTATGGATAGCCGTTTCGTAGAACTTAATGCCTTTATTTAATGCCGAGTTCTTAATCTTCGCACTTTGATAGGCATACGTTTCCGAAGTCTCGCCCGACACCCGTGCCAATTCTTTCAGGATTTCCCGCCCCTTCATCATCTTCTGGATGGTGTACGGACTAAGCAAGTTATAATTGATTTGGTCTAAGCGCAACGGGTCTTTACGCAAATCGCGCTTGGGCCACTTTTGCGCGTCACGTATGGTGCCCACGCTCCGCAAGTTAACTCCGGGAGCCAAGTAAGTCGTATTCTTGTCCTCTATCAGATAGGAGAAAGGCAGGTCGGAAGTATCTGGATGATTGACGTGCCTTCCCATTACCAACGAGAATGCCCCGATGCGTGCGGGCCAAAGGATATACGAGTCGGATGTGGTTTTCGCCCCACGCTCCATCGCCCCTTGATGAATCGGTCCTAATTTATACATGTGATTGCTTTGATTAGACCCTGAACCGGCATTCATAAACGAGAACATGCCCGCTATCAACAAGGTCGATTTATGATGCGTCACCGTAAAAGGACCGGCAAAAATGGCACACGCCTCACCATTCTCTTCCTGGCAATTGCTAAAGAAAAGCGAATCGGATGCCGAATAATTATGCCCCATGCGGCATGCCTGCCCCACAAAGCATCGGGTAATCATCGTTCCGTCCTCAATATGCGCGCCGCTCGATATAATAAAATCATCGCATACCACTCCATATCCGATATGCACCGGGTCGGAAGCATTGCTATTGATTGTTCCGTTCTTCAAGCGTCCGGCTCCTTCTATCTCGCAACAATCCCCGATACGGACATTCTTGATATAACCTGAATTGACGATGCTCACCCGGTTTCCAATGGTTCCCGTTTCGGAGGCATGAGCCTCGGCATACGCTTCTATCAATGCCTTCATCCGCTCGATTAATAAAGGACGATGACGGTATAATGCCATAATATATGCCTGATGTGCCGAAAGACGGTCGTGTATCATTACTTCCCGTCCGCCGGTCTCGTTCAATACCGACACCTCTACTCCATTCCCGAAACGCGATTTTTTATCGGTCAGGATAATATCTACATTCTCGATGAAAACCGATTCGCCTATCTCATAATTGGCAATGTAGTTTTTCACGTTCTCGATGAAGCAATTATCGCCTACCGTCACATTATGCAAGGTCACATACGAAAGCCCGGCATGTTTGCGTACGCCTCCAGCTAAACGGAACTCACCTTCGAACACACCCAAACGTACCTTTCCCGAAAAACGGGTATGATGAATGTATTCAGGCGTAAAGTCCTCTGCCACTTGCACTTCGTTCCAATCTGTAGCCGTACAAGCCTGAGCTTCCAGCCGCTTGATTTCTTCCGATGTCAACGCACGATAGTTTCTCATAAGCCGCTCTCCTCATCGTAAGTTTGATACAGAAAATCATTGTAAGGATACTTCTGCACGTGAAGTTCCCTTACCTTATTATATAATAGGCGCCTCAACTCCTCGATGTTCGTCTTGTTACGCGCCGAGATAAAGATGCAATTATCGTTCATCTTCGCCATCCACGTATGCATCAATTCTTCCAATGTTACATTCTCTTTTGTTTTCGGAGTCAAATCGTCCGCATCTTTTTCTATGTAGGTATAAGCATCAATCTTGTTGAATACAATCATCGTGGGCTTTCCTCCCGCACCTAATTCAGACACAGTCTTGTCTACCACCTGTATCTGTTCTTCGAAATCAGGATGCGAAATATCCACTACATGCACCAACAGATCGGCTTCGCGCACCTCATCCAAAGTAGACTTGAATGAATCGACCAAGTCCGTAGGAAGCTTGCGTATGAATCCGACCGTATCGGAAAGCAAGAAAGGCAAATTATCAATAATCACCTTGCGCACCGTTGTATCGAGCGTTGCAAAAAGCTTGTTCTCGGCAAAGACATCACTCTTGGCAAGCAGGTTCATCAAGGTAGACTTGCCCACATTGGTATACCCCACCAAAGCAACACGAATCAACCGCCCGCGGTTCTTGCGCTGGGTAGATTTCTGCGTATCAATATCCGCCAAACGTTGCTTCAACAAAGACATACGGTTCAAGATGATACGGCGGTCCATTTCCAACTGGGTTTCACCCGGACCACGAAGTCCTACTGAACCTTTACCGCCTCCGGCACCAGAACCACCTCCTTGACGTTCCAAGTGAGTCCAAAGCCGTTGCAGGCGCGGAAGCATGTATTTGTATTGTGCTAACTCCACCTGTGTCTTGGCATTAGCGGTCTGCGCCCGCATCGCAAAAATATCCAATATCAACGAAGTACGGTCCAGTATCTTCACCTTCAGTTCGTTCTCAATATTCCGGATTTGTTTGGCAGACAATTCATCATCGAAGATGACCATACCCACTTCGGTTTCTTCATCCTCGTTCTGCATCTCCAAGTATTCCTTTATCTCTTGCAGCTTTCCCTTGCCCACATACGTCACCGAGTTGGGCGTATCCAGTTTTTGTGTAAAGCGTTTCACCACTTCCGCCCCAGCCGTTTCGGCAAGGAAAGCCAATTCGTCCAAGTATTCGTTCGTTTTGCGTTCGTCTTGAGTCTGAGTAACCAAACCCACTAACACAGCCTTTTCGGTCTGCGCCTCAGATATTACAAATTCTTTCATTCAATCTCGTTCTATTTCTAAACATCGCAAATATAAAGAGATTTTCGAATAAAAACAATACGGAACGGAAAGCATTCAAATAATATAACTCATATAAACTATAACTTATTGTGATACTAGCTTATGCCATATTATAATATGTATACCTATAAATATAAAAATGAAGGCTACACCAAACAGTGCAGCCTTCATTTTCATACCTTATTAATTATTATTCAGCATCTTCGCCGGACCAACCTTCCCAAACGAAAGAGTCAGTTGTTACAGTAACAATAGAACTTTGTTCTGTCAACGGCGTTGCTTCCAGTCAAAATGTATTGTCCAGGTTCACCACCGGAATTGTCTACGGCTGTACGGACAGCATCCCATAAGACAGGAGCGTCTTGCCATTCATCAATCAGCTTAGGCTTTTCCCCTCTCAAGAGAAGAGAAGGTTTGGCAGATGCTGTAGCCAAATATTCATCTGCTTTATCAGGGTCTTGCATTTTAATGCAACTCTTGGCATGTTGTTCAGCGGTAGTCGTCTTGCCTGTCCATTTAGGCCCTTCTATCAGCACAGCCCCAAAAGTTTCCAGTCTTTCTTGCAGAATTTTGTCTGCCACTCTATATAAATATTTCATAACGGAATTCTTATTTGCATAGCAAAGGTAATTATTAAATTTGATTGAAGGAAAAATAAATCGGTTTTTTTGAGGCATTCCAATCGGTGTTTTTGAGTCTTTTTAATCGGTACTTTTGGTGTGCTTCATCGTAATTCCTATACTATTCAGCATTGTTATCAGAATATTATTAACGGACTTGCACCGATCAGAGAATGTTCATGCTAGGCAAACATAAAAAGAGGCTGTTTTATCTACCGCACATTTCTTTGGTTTTAAGGGAATCATTATCTTTGCGAAAAATATCGCAAAGAAAAATTTCGCAATATGAGAAATCCATTTAAATTCGGAACTGTAGTAGACGGAGCTTTCTTTACAGACAGAGAGAAAGAATTACAAACAATCGGACAATTATTGGAAAGTGAAAACCATTTGGTGTTGATTAGTCCACGAAGATTCGGAAAAACCAGCTTGGTTTGTAAAGCCTTGCAGCATATAAACAGGCCTGTGATTATGATTAATCTCCAATCGGTTACAACTGTGACCGAATTGGCTGCGCTTTTGCTGAAACGCATATTTAAATTATATCCATTCGAAAAAATCAAACATGCCATGGTTCACTTTCGGTTCATCCCGACTTTTTCAGTCAATCCGATGACTGATGGAGTAGATGTAGCTTTCCAACCCGGAAGCGATAATAATATCGTATTGGAAGATGTATTGATGTTGATAGAGAAATTAGGCGAGAAAAATAAATTCGTTGTGGTATTGGATGAGTTCCAAGAAATTATTGATCTGGAAAAAGGTTTGGATAAATATCTTCGCTCCATTATGCAGTTGCAACACAATGTAAACTATATTTTTTTAGGAAGCCAAGAGTCTATGATGGAAGAGATATTCGAAAAGAAAAAATCTCCGTTTTACCATTTCGGCATTTTGATGCGGCTCCCTAAAATACCGTACGATGATTTTTTCCATTATCTTACAGAGCGGTTTGCATTTATAGTTCCAGAGCAATCGGAACAAATAGCAAAAGACATCCTTTCGTTTACCCAATGCCATCCTTATTATACACAGCAGCTTGCCTTTCAAGTTTGGAATATATTGGAACAAGAAAGCCAGACAGTGGAGGTTGTAAATCATGCCGTAGACGAATTAACTCAATTGCACGATTTTGACTATGAACGCATTTGGATGGCGATGAATAAAACCGACCGTCACATATTGACTATTTTAGCACAAAGCGCAACGTCTCCGCTTGATTCAAAAAGGGGAATGCCTACCAGTACTGCATTTAGTGCGTTAAAACGCTTGTCCCGTCAAGGGTATGTAATCAAAAACAGGAAATATGAAATAGACGACCCGTTCTTTGCCCGTTGGATATTCAAGCAGTCGCTGTAATAATCCCCAAGATGGCTATTTCAATAGTTGCATCTATGGATATTTCAAATCATGTCTATATGTGTATGAATATTGGAAGACAAAGTATGAAAATAGTTAAGCGTGACGTTTTTACCGTAAAAAAAGAAAGAGGGCATGCCATTCCGGCACACCTTCTTTTCTTTTTTATATAGCAGTCAATGCAATTACTGCTTATTAATTCCAATTAGGCAATAAATTTGTATTGGCATTTTGGTCATTTGCCGGTATTTCCCAAACAAATTTTTGATTATCTGCACTGATATTTAATGTTTCCATGCCTGTACCTACAGATAGAATTTCTATATTCTGTGGGTCGTGACGTTGAAAACCATCATGCCATCTCTTTAAATCATTCAAGCGCATACCTTCACCAATGAATTCTCTAATCCATTCTTCTTTTATAGAGGTAAATAAATCATCACCACTCACATTAAGGATAGAAGCCCCACGCTTCTCCCGTAAATCATTCAAGTATTTCAAAGCGGCATTTTCATCATTATTCCGATATGCAGATTCAGCAGCAATCAGATAAAACTCAGCTGCACGAAACAATTTAGCCATATTATAGTATTCATAGGTTGTTGTTTTCAATGCTGGATTTCCCGGATATTTATTCAACATATAAATATCATCTGCTGATTTATCTCCACAATCTACATGGTCTTGAATAAAATACGCACTCTTACGGATATCTGTATCTTCATACAAGTCAATAACCCATTGCGATGGAATAAAGTCCGGACCGTAACTTTCCGTCGTTGTATTCCAATACAAATAATACGGAAGTTCATTGGTTCTTTCATCTATTGAAGAGAATACCTTATATATCAATTCTGTACCTTCATCGTTCAAGAACAAACCAGACAAAGCATCAGTTGTAGTTGCTAAAGGGTATTTATTAATCAATGTTTCCGACAATGATATAGCTTCTGCATAGTTGTGCATATACAAATCAACACGTGCCTCTAAAGCGTCAACAACGTCTTTAGTCAAATAAATAGCATTTGCTTCACCCTCAACATTTATCAATCTTCGAGCTTCTGCAATATCCGATTTTATCTGTTGATAAGTTTGCTCCAATGTAGCACGGCTTGGTTTTGCATTTGGATCAACATTCAATACGATAGGCAGACCTAAATCAGAACTTGCCGTTTCCGGTTCATAATCTTTGGCAAAACGTACAGCAAGTGTATGGTAACATATTGCACGTATTAAATATGCAGTTCCCTTGATGTTGTCAGCCTTTTTCTGTTCATCTTCATTGGCAATAAGTATATTGTCGATATTATTAATTACATTATTACAATTAACAATACAATAATAATTATGTTCATAAATATCTTCTATATCATATTGTGAACTTGTAAAATCCCATCTATGCAAATCACCGCCCCTGTTTGCGTATGAAAAAGTTGCATTAAACAAATCTGATTGATAATCTGCAGCATAAGTATAAAGCCCTCCATTGATTGTCTGCATAAATGAATAGAGACCAGTTTCAAAACGAGTCGCATCATTTATTGTTTGCCATGCAGTTTCTGTTGAAATATTCGTTTCCGGGAATTTATCCAAGTCGCATGATGACACAAGAGCCATTGCAGAAAATAAAGTTCCTAATATTATTTTATTCATAATGTTGTCTTTTTAATTTAGAATGTGATTTCAGCTCCGATTGTGAATTGCTTGGTATTCGGGAAAGCTCCATAAGTCAAATTAGAATCAATTTCCGGATCAGCACCCTTATATTTGGTAATCGTAAACAAGTTACGTGCTGTAGCTGTAATTTTAAAATTCTTGATGACTTTTGTTTTTTCCAACCAAGTCTTGGGGAATTGATAACCAATTGCCAAGTTCTTCAAACGCAAGAATGACGCATTTTCCAACAAGTGAGAGTCGAAAATCATCACTTCACCAAACTTAGGCATCGTTGTAACATCACCAGGATTTTGCCATTCATTCAATACTTCAGTAGACTGGTTCTTACCTGCGAACGCTGCCGGATTTTCAGAAAAATAGCGGTCATTGTTTACCATATGTTTACCCAAGACCCATGCAAAATCTGCCCCAAGTGACAAGCCCTTCCATGAGAAATTCAGATTGAATCCGCCGGTATGAGGTGCATATTGTGTCACACCTGTTGCTTGATCCAACGCTCCAGAATTTGCCAAATCCGAATCTTTAGTTGTCTCACCATTCGTTCCCGGAATATACCACATCTGTTTTCCGTCGGCAGGGTCTACTCCCGCATATAAAGGCATGTAAAATTGTAAAGGCTCGCCTACCTTATAAGTCAAAGTGTAGCTTGGCATTGGCCATTCATCGTAACCATAGAACAATTCTGTAATTTCATTTTTGTTGTATGCATAATTCACATTAAATTGCAATAACATATCCCGATTCTTAATGATGTCGAATCCAAAAGTAAGTTCAACACCTGTATTCTTCATTGAACCTATGTTTTGCATAATGGAAGAAAATCCTGTAGTATAAGGAACAGGCACTTCCATTAACATGTCTTTTGTCTTACGATTATACCAAGTCACTTCTCCACGAATGCGGTCAAAAAACGAGAATTCCACACCAACATTAGTTAGAATCTGAGTTTCCCATCCCAATTGATCATTACCTGGAGCAGAAATATACCATCCTCCTTGTGCGTTATAGTTGCGTGTTCCTACAAGCCCTAAATGATCATAATTGCCAATTTCAGAATTACCTGTAGAACCAACACTTGCTTTTAATTTCAATCCTGTCAAGAAATTGACATCCTTCAAAAAATTCTCTTCTTTCAGATTCCACATCACACCTCCAGAAAAGAATGTAGCAGCTCTATTGTCTGCACCAAAACGTGATGAAGTGTCATTACGGACAGAGAAATCTGCAAAATATTTATCTTGGTAAGCATATTCTGCACGACCAAAGAAAGAAAGGTATGCATAAGAATACGGGTCCATACTGCCATTATAATCACTCAAACCAAGGAGCAAAGCACTTGTTCCACTCCAAATACTTGTCAGACGATCATCGTTTTGTCCAGTCGTTCTACTTGCAAAACCACTAAAATCAGTTTTAATTCCTTCTTGTCCGGCAAGTAAAGTTATGTGATGGTCATCTTTTATACTGAACTTATACTCCGCTGTATTCGTAATCGTAAATTGTGAGCTGCGGCGGAAAAGTTCAGTAGTTGTACCCACTCCATCAGCATTAGGATGAGTTGGCAGTACTTTTGTCGTCCTACGGTAATCATAAGCCTCAATACCCAATTGAGAACGCAAAGTCAAACCTTTAATCGGAGTCAGTTGAATAAAAGCATTCCCATTGAATTGCGCTTGATTACCTTTATTGGGATTTTTATCCGTTAAATAGTTTGGATCATAAGAGTTTAATCCGGGAATCATTTCTAAACGATTTCCGTTTTCGTCATAAGGATTATAATAAGGTTGGTTTAGCATAGTACCGAAGATACCACCTGATGTGTAGTTCGAACCTTGGTAAGTATACAGAGAAGTTTCTGTCTCATCATAAGCACCAGCTACATTCGCACCAATACGTAACCAATCATTAATTTGTGTTTCAAGATTAGCGCGCAAAGTATACCGCTCATAACCTGATCCATACACAATACCTTCCTGATCCATATAAGAAGCGGACAAATAATACAAAGAACGATTTCCACCGCCTTGTACTGATATATTACCTTGATAAGTCGGAGCGTTTTCAAAGAAATAATCTTGCCAATTTGTATTTATGCCCGATGACATATATTGATTATAAGCATCTTGAGATATAATGTCATGCTTAAGCTGATAATTCAATAACTGCTCTGAACTCATTGGGCTTCCGACATTTCTTGCCAACATCGAAACACCATAGTTGCCGGAAACGGTAACAGAAGCCTTTTCATTCATTTTACCACGTTTAGTGGTAATGTAAATAACACCATTAGCAGCACGCGAACCATAAATAGATGTAGCAGAAGCATCCTTTAATACAGTTACACTCGCAAAGTCATTCGGATTCATCATCCCCATAATATCAGCACTTACAGGAGAACCATCCAACACATACAAAGGTGCATTGCTTGCAGTCAAAGAACCGATACCTCTCAAATAAGAAGAAGCAGCCATACTTTTATCACCAGGGTCACCAGAGCTTGTAAACACCTGCAGACCTGCTACTTGTCCTTGGAGAGCATCCATAACATTCACTACCGGTTTTGATGCAATTTTCTCGGATGTCACATTGGCAATAGAACCAATTACGGTACCAACTTTTTTGGCTGTACCATATCCGATTACAACCACTTCGTCCAGCATTTCATCATCCGAATGCAAAATCACTTTTACAACTGGCTGAATATCAACCTCTTGCGTCTGCAATCCAATGAAAGAAATCACCAAAGTTCCCGCCGAACTGATGCTGTTATGCAATAATCAGATTATGAGTGCTTTACAAAAATTTCCTTTAAGCATTTAAACAAGAGGCAACAGCCTTATAATACCCTGTAGGCGTGTTTCAACCAGAAAATTTCTACCCAAACAGAACCCGAATTAGTTCTTGGAACTTCAATTATGATTGAAGGATTCATATATTTCCAGTAAAGTTTCAATTACAATTGAAAAAAGTCTTAGATTCGTTTAGAAAACGAGATTACTGCTGTATTGCGGAATAAAAATTCTGAGATTTATGTATTACATCTAAACAAATTGAGATTAGTGCTGTTTTTAACTAAATACATTTTGAGATTAGTGCAACGCATATTATCTTTGCCCTTGATAAAAGTCGAATCTATGATATTCAAAAGAAAAATTTACGATGAACTTCTACAATGGAAGCAGACTGATGAAGGCAGAACAGCCGTATTGATACAAGGTGCAAGACGTGTTGGAAAATCCACCGTCGCTGAGGAATTTGCGAAAAACGAATACGATACCCATATTTTGGTAGATTTTGCCGCATGTTCTTCCGAAATCCGCGACTTATTCAATGATGTATCCGACCTTAACCGTATTTTCATGAGGCTGCAACTGGAATACGGTATAGAATTGAAAGAACGCAAGTCAGCCATTATCTTCGACGAAGTCCAACTCGCGCCAAGAGCAAGACAGGCAATCAAGTATCTTGTAAAAGACAGAAGAAATGATTACATAGAAACAGGTTCGCTGATTTCAATCCGCAAAAACGTCAAGGATATTCTTATTCCAAGCGAAGAAGTCAAACTCCACATGTATCCGATGGATTATGAAGAGTTCAAGTGGGCGTTGGGAGATACTGCAACGATAAAGTTGCTCCAAAGCTGTTTCCACAACAGGACATCTTTAGGAGATGCCACAAACCGTAAGCTGATGCGTGACTTCCGTTTATACATGCTTGTTGGCGGTATGCCGCAGGCCGTGGTCTCTTATCTTGAGACCAACAATTTGGAAAAGGTAGATAGTGTGAAACGTTCCATCATAACACTATACGAAGACGACTTCAATAAAATAGACCCGACTAGCAACGCTTCCAAGATGTTCCATCAGATTCCGGCACAACTGACAAGCAATGCCAACAGGTATTTGGCATGGAGCGCGACAGATGGCACGCGTAATTCCGAATTAGCGGAAGTCATTTCAGAAATCAAGGAATCAATGGTAGTCAACATGGCTTATCATGCCAATGATTCGGGTGCAGGGATGGCTTTGCATCAAAAGCCCAACAAATACAAGATGTTTGCGGGCGATACAGGATTGTTCGTCACTCTTGCATTTTGGGATAAGAAGTTCACTGACAATACAATTTATCATAAACTTCTCAGCGACACACTGAGCGCTGATTTAGGATATGTTTACGAAAATGTCATCGCACAGATGTTGAAAGCAGCCGGTCATGAACTGTATTACTATACGTTTCCGACAGAAAGCGGAAAGCACAATTACGAAGTGGATTTTCTGATTGCCGAAGCCGATAAGGTAAGCCCTATTGAAGTGAAATCATCCGGTTATAAGGCACATACTTCGCTGGATGCTTTTTGCAGAAAATTTTCAGCGCGGATAAAAAATAAATATTTGATTTATACGAAAGACATGCGTAAGGAGGAAGATGTGCTGTATCTTCCGGCATATATGACAATGTTTCTTTGATTATGAAGCGATATGCTATTAAAAAAAATCTGATATTTAAGAAATCAAATAGAAGAGGTTGTCTCAAAATAGAAATGGGCTTTTATTTTGTCATTCTGACGTGGTGAAGAATCTCGAAATTACTTTTTGATACTCAATTCTCATTTTGAGACAGCCTATTTATGCCAATTTGACAAATTCAAAAAAACTTAAAGCTATAAATAAGTAATGATAGAAAGAATTACTTTTGCATTTAAGTTTGATGCATTTATAGTTTATCCGGCAGATGCATAGTTTTTTATGTTTCTATCCAAATAGACCCCGAATAGCCCTCTAAAGTTTCTCTAAAGTTTCAAGGTTCATTAAAACTTTTATCTGCTGACATTTCTTTGGTTTTAAGGGAATCATTATATTTGCGAAAAATGTCGCAACGAAAAATTTCGCAATATGAGAAATCCATTCAAATTCGGAACTGTAGTAGACGGAGCTTTCTTTACGGACAGAGAGAAAGAATTACAAACAATCGGACAATTATTGGAAAGTGAAAACCATTTGGTGTTGATTAGTCCACGAAGATTCGGAAAAACCAGCTTGGTTTGTAAAGCTTTACAGCATATAAACAGGCCTGTGATTATGATTAACCTCCAATCGGTTACAACTGTGACCGAATTGGCTGCGCTTTTGTTGAAACGTATATTTAAATTATATCCATTCGAAAAAATCAAACATGCTATGACTCACTTTCGGTTCATCCCGACTTTTTCAGTCAATCCGATGACCGATGGAGTAGATGTAGCTTTCCAGCCCGGAAGCGATAACAATATCGTATTGGAAGATGTATTGATGTTGATAGAGAAATTGGGCGAGAAAAATAAATTCGTTGTGGTATTGGATGAGTTCCAAGAAATTATTGATTTGGAAAAAGGTTTAGATAAACATCTTCGTTCCATTATGCAGTTGCAACATAATGTAAACTATATTTTTTTAGGAAGCCAGGAATCTATGATGGAAGAAATATTCGAAAAGAAAAAATCTCCGTTTTACCATTTCGGCATTTTGATGCGGCTTCCTAAAATACCGTACGATGATTTTTTCCGTTATCTTACAGAGCGGTTTGCATTTGTACTTCCAGAGCAACCGGAACAAATAGCAAAAGATATTCTTTTGTTTACCCAATGTCATCCGTATTACACCCAACAATTAGCCTTTCAGGTTTGGAATATATTAGAACAAGAAAGCCAGACAGTGGGGGTTGTAAATCATGCTGTAGACGAATTAACTCAATTGCATGATTTTGACTATGAACGCATTTGGATGGCGATGAATAAAACCGACCGTCACATATTAACTGTTTTAGCACAAAGCGCAACATCTCCGCTTGATTCAAAAAGGGAGATGCCTGCCAGTACTGCATTTAGTGCGTTAAAACGTTTGTCTAAGCAAGGGTATGTAATAAAGAATAAGAAATACGAAATAGACGATCCTTTCTTTGCCCGATGGATTTTCAATCGGATGCTGTAATTGGGAACCAAGCTGATTTATTTATGGAAATTTCTGCTGCATGAAGAGAAAAGGGAAATTCAGCCATTTCTTAATGAAATATCTCTAAAAAGAAGAGTGTCAAAACAAGCGATGCAATATCTTTGTTCTGACACTCTTTTAATTATTTGTTTTGCCTGTCAAAGATTATTCCTAAATCACTCTGCTGGCAATGTAAATACCTCTTCGAATGCTCCAAAACTACCTGCGCTTACGGTGAACTCTAAACTAACTGTAATTACACCATCAACCAATTCGCCTTGACCGGCAACGGATACTTCACCATAAGTAGAATCGTTGAATACCGGCTGAGAAGTAACGACAACTGTTTTACCATCCTCTTGAACTTGGAACACAAGGTCAAGACCTTCTTCATAAGGAGACAAAGCTCTATACCAAGTAATATCGTCAGCTTTCTCAAACTCACAATCAGCTTCCGCCGGATTACCTGCCTCATCTACAAAGAATGTAGATACCATGTGTCCAGTCCCGATAGGACTGTACGTATAATCGCGATAGATAGTGATTGTTTTTGTCGTAACAGCATTTTCAAAAGAAGATGTATATGCCGGGTCAACGGTAATATTTAAATTATAATCCATACCAGACTTGATGTCACCCACGGTAATATGGAAAGTCTTGCGACCTTCGCCAGCTTCGAAAGAAACTTCAGACGGAACCTGAATTTCTGCCGGTACAGCAGAGCCGTCAGCCATCGTGGCTGTCAAGGGAACGGTAGCAGCTTCACTTGTCTGCGCACGGACGATTTCCACATCGAACCCTTCATAACCTTCTGCCGGAAAAGTAACATCCTGTGCAGCAAATTCAAATGCTACACCCATGTTTGCTTCCTCAAATATAGCTTTTTCATTGTCGGTTTCGCAAGATGCAAACAATGTCATCATTGCGGCACCTAATCCGAATAAATATCCTTTTACTTTCATCGTGTTCTAATTTTTATGTTATTTAGTGTCTCCAATCGGATTTTGGTCTGTAGCGGGGTTCATACTTGCATTTCCATCAAATTCGGTTTGCGGAATAGTCAATACCCACATATAGCTTTCCGGATTGTCAGACGGACGGTTTGTTAACTGGGCATTCAAAGGCCAGCCCATTTCAGAAGTGCGGACAAAGCCTTGTTTCAGTCGGCGGATATCGTAGATGCGGCCAAATTCGCCCCAAAGCTCGATACGGCGTTGGGTAATGATTTCTTCCAATAACGAACCGGTAACATCGCTCGTCAATTTGCCAAGAGCCGTTCCGGTCTTCGTACATGTGTAGCCTTCTACACGCTGGCTCATTACTGCTGACAAATCTTCTTTGGCTGCGGCTTCTTCACTTAAACGGCATTCAGCTTCTGCAGCAGTCAGGTACATTTCTTCAACACGCATCCAGATGTAATCGCCTGTCCAGGTCTGTGTGTCGGCAAAGCGGAACTTTGTCTGCATATAGCCTAAATCTTCATTACGTGAATCGGTCGGATCCCACCAATACTGGCGTCGTGTATCGTTCTGTGCCATTCCGTTATACAAAACTTTATTGATTTCCTTGTAGGCACCACCGTTGGCATAACCGGTTCCGTCTTGGTCCATGTGCGAGAAGAAGCTGGCATACATACCAGACTGGTCAGAGTTGATAGCTGCACCCCACATTACATTAGCAGCAGCCGTACTATTCAGGCCTAAGAAATCTTCCACGGGAAGAACTTCGCAACCGCTGGCAGCGATAGCTTCTTTTGCTGCTTCTTTTGCCATAGTCCAATCTTCCATTACCAGACCAATACGTGCACGGATACCTTGAGCTACAGAATAATCAATATGACTTACATGCTGGCGAGTCGTACCGTCCAGCAATTCTACGGCTTTATCGATATCAGCTAAAATTTGGTCATATACCTCTTGCACCGTAGCGCGCGGCTTACCTTGTGTACCGGCTACTGTCGGTTCTGTATAAATCGGGCAGCAAGGTTCAGACTCGTGTCCTTTATAAGTACGGGCAAATGTCTGAGCTAACATAAAGTAAGAATAGGCGCGGATGGCGTAAGCCTGCCCGATAACATAGTTCACATCAGCAGCATCGCCTTCCATAGTTTCTTCTGCGTTCAATATATAGTTGGCATTGGAAATCCATGTATAGTAAGCATTCCATACATCGTATGAACGCCATGCGGTAGAAGTATATCTGTCTTTTACCATATACAGGCAGTCGTACCAGAACCAACCGCTACCTTGAGCTGCTTGGATGAAGTCGTCACCCATTACTTCCGCCATCATTACGTATGAGCTGATGCCGAAGCTTTGGTGTTCATTTCCTTGCGGAGACCATGTTGCGTACATCGAACGGTAAACACCATTCAACGGAACTAATGCAGCATTGGAATTTGCCAACAATCCCGTTCCAGACATAGAGTCGGTCGGAGAAGTCTCCAACGAGCTTTCCAAGCAGGAGGTCAAAGTCATGCATCCAATCAATCCGAAACATGCATATTTGAATATCTTTTTCATATCTTTTCTGTCTATTTTTTATTGAATTAGAAATTAACTTCTACGCCAAATGAGAATGTTCTGTTAGGCGAATAGCTGTAATCCGTTTGTCCGGCGAAGTTGTATTGTGGATCCATACCTTTCAGGTGGCTAAAGATAGCCAAATTGTCCACAGAACCGAATACACGTACAGAGTTCATGCCGGCTTTCGTCATCCAAGACTTTGGCAAAGTGTAGCCTAATGTAATATTCTTGATGGTAAAGTAAGAAGCGTTAATCAAGAAACGGTCTGTCGTAGCATTTGAGCTGGCCACTTCGATGCGCGGAACATCCGTGATATCGCCCGGCTTCTGCCAGCGGCGCAACGCGTGCTTATTCCATGCATTGTTGTAATACATATTTTCCATAGAGCCTTGATACAGTCCATCATAAATCTTACCGCCGATAGAATAGGTTGTCAAGATAGCCAAGTCGATTCCTTTCCAAGAGAGGTCTGTACCCAAGCTGCCATACAAATCCGGAATACGGCTTCCCATGTAATACTTGCTGTTCGCCGCTTTTGAATAATCGCTGCTGATACGTTCGTTAATCATATTACCGTTTTCGTCCGTATCGTAAACCCAATACAACTGTGCACCGGTTGCCGGGTCAACGCCAGCTGTCTTAGACATATAGAATGTATTCAACGGCATGCCTTCCTTGATACTGAAGATACCGCTGATGATTTCATCCGATTCGCCGGTCAGCTTCAATACCTTGTTGTTTACTGTAGATCCCATCCAAGTAACATTCCACTGGAAGTCGTCGGTCTTGATCGGGGTTACACGCACTTCAAATTCGAAACCGCTGTTACGCATATTACCTACATTGGCATTGTAACCGTTGAAGCCTGTAGAAGTCGCCATCGGATAAGAAAGCAGCATGTCTACCGTTTTCTTGTTGTAATATTCGGCATTGATGCTCACGCGATGATCGAACAACAAAGCTTCGATGCCGACGTTCATGTTACCGTTCTTTTCCCAAGTTACGTCACGGTTTTCCAACGAACTTACCATACCGCCAATTTGGTTCTGGTTCGGCCAGCCTAAGTCATACAGGCTCTGCCACAAATAGTAATTCGGTAAGCCTAATGAATTCAGGATATTATCGTTACCCTGCTGGCCATAACTCAATTTAACTGATAAGTTATTAATCCAGTGAATGTCCTGCATGAAAGCTTCTTTCGATACACGCCAGTTACCACCGACAGACCAGAACGTACCCCAACGGTTGTCTTTGTAGAAACGGGAAGAACCGTCTGTACGGATAGATGCAGAGAAATAGTATTTCTCATCGTAGTTATAGTTAATGCGTCCCAACCATGACTCGATACGATAATTATCGGTATAAGAATCAGCAGCGTACATGGTTGTACCCGGACGCAATTCCAAGATACCGTCTACCAAATTCGTCTTTCCGGCTTCCAAGTATTCATATTTGTAAGCGTAGAACTCGTGGCCTGCCAAAACGTCAAAGTTATGCAAACCGAACGAACGGTTCCAAGTCAGCAACTGGTTGAACGTGTAACTCTGCATACGTGAGTTGTTCTTTGTCAGCAAACCGCCGGCAGCAGCTTGATTACCGTGATACATATTCATATAAGACATCTGATTTTGACTACGGTAATCCACACCGAAGTTTACACTCAGCTTAATACCTTGGAATACTCCGAAGTTTTCATTGTCCGAACCTAAGGTGATTCCTGTACGTACACTTGCAACGTCATTTTT
This sequence comes from uncultured Bacteroides sp., assembly GCA_949296855.1. GTDB lineage: Bacteria > Bacteroidota > Bacteroidia > Bacteroidales > Bacteroidaceae > Phocaeicola. Next base: position 101,002 of record CASFRN010000093.1, read on the forward strand.
GATGTCCGCTTTATCATCCAGCAGACCGCCTAACGGGTTATAGTCGTTATAACTACCCGGACGTCCTTGTTCACCATAGTCCAATTGCGGATTGCCGTTTGCATCCAATACATTGTTACCGTTCTCATCTTTAATATACATCGGAAACAATGGAGAAGCGAATTGGGATGAATACCAAACATTAGAGATAGAAGAGCCGTCATAATCACTGTAATTCTGAACAGAATGCGATAATGAAGTATTCAAAGAGGCATTGAACCAATCCGTAATCTTTGAGTTCACATTGGCACGGGCATTGTAACGTTGGAAGCCGGTAGTCACCAAGATACCGTCTTCGTTCATGTAACCCAAAGAAAACATATATTTTGTCTTTTCGTTACCGCCGCTAACACTCAATTGATGTTCATGACGGAATGCATTGTTTCTCAGAAGTTGGTCCATCCATTGCTCGTCCCAAGCCGATTGGGCATCCGGACGAACCATTCCTGTTGCCGGATCGATAATGTTGTCCCACGTATAATTCTTGAACGGGTTGTATAACTCGCCTCCTAAGGTTGAGCCTAAGTTGGCGCGTGCCATCGCTTCGGCTTCCGACCAATTATACCCGTTATTATATATATAACCGTTACGCAAAGATTCGTAAGTTAACTGTACGAAATCTTTCTGGTCAACCATATCATATTCAGGAATTGCTCTTGACGACCAACCTACGGTAGAACGCCAAGTCACGTTAGTCTTACCTTCTTTACCTTGTTTAGTGGTAATCATAACAACACCGTTAGCACCGCGTGCACCATACAAAGCACCAGCAGATGCATCCTTCAATACAGTCATAGATTCAATATCCGACGGATTAATAGAAGACAAATCGCCATCGAACGGAATGCCGTCGACTACATACAACGGATTTTGAGAAGCATTAATTGAACCATAACCACGGATTACGACTTTAGCAGCTTCGCCCGGCTGTCCTGAACCAGATGTTGTCAGCAAACCGGTTGTTTGCCCTTCCAAGCCTTTAGATACATTCGTGATAGGTCGGAGTTCCAGCTTTTTTCCATCAATGTTAGAAGCCGACCCCGTAAAAGAAGACTTCTTTGCAGTACCGTAAGCAACCACCATCACTTCGTCCAACTGCTCTGCATCAGCCTCCAGTACCACTTTCATAACCGGTTTAATGTTAACCTCTTGTGTCTGCAATCCGATGAAAGAAATCACCAAAGTTCCCGCCGAACTGATGCTGTTATGCAACAATCAGATTATGAGTGCTTTACAAATATTCCCTTTAGGCATTTAAACAAGAGGCAACAGCCCTATAATACCCTGTAGGCGTGTTTCAACCAGAAAATTTCTACCCAAACAGACCCCGAATTAGTTCTTGGAACTTCAATTATGATTGAAGGATTTGATAATTCTCTGTTAAGCTTCAATTATAATTGAAACTTTATTATTACCTTTGTGCGGTTCCAAAAGGAAAATATATGAATGAGAAATACATAACCAGACCGATTTATACGGAAAAAGTACGGCCTTTTATCGGGAAGCAATTGATTAAGATATTAACCGGACAACGGAGAGTGGGCAAGAGTTACATCATGCTTCAACTGATAGATACAATAAAGATGCAGTATCCCAAGTCTAACATTATCTACATTGACAAGGAATTGCTGTCTTTTTCAGAGGTGAAGGACAGTGCTTCACTTTATGATTACGTATCTGCCCGCTTGACTTCCGGACTGGACTTCCTGTTCATTGATGAGGTGCAGGAGATTGACGGCTTCCAGCTTTGCTTAAGAAGTTTATTGAACGAAAACAAATGTGACATCTATTGCACAGGGAGCAATGCAAAAATGCTTTCCGGCGAATTGGCTACGCATTTAGGAGGCAGATACATCGAAATACCCGTACACTCGCTCAGCTATCGGGAGTTTTTAGAATTCAACAGCCTTTCCGTAAGTGACGAATCACTGAACCAGTATCTCACATTAGGCGGTATGCCTTACCTTCACAACTTGGCTTTAGACCGGAACGTCATTTACGAATACCTCCGCAATGTGTATTCCACGATTCTGCTGAAGGATGTCGTGAGTAGGGAAGCTATCCGCAATGTTGCCTTTTTGGAGAACTTAGTTGCTTATTTAGCTGATAATGTAGGCTCATTGTTTTCCGCTCAAAACATAAACAAATACTTGAAGTCGCAACGCATCAACATGCCTACCCAGACGATACTGAACTACCTGAGAGCGTTATGTAATTCTTATTTCATTTGCAAAGTCCAGCGTGCTGACGTCAACGGGATGAAGGTGTTCGAAATAGGCGAAAAGTATTATTTTGAGGATTTAGGCCTCCGCAACGCTATCCGTATGTTCGACTATCGGAAAGACATCAATAAGCTGATGGAAAATGTAGTCTATATAGAGCTGCTTCGTCATGGATACAATGTCTATATAGGCAAAAACGATACAAAGGAAGTAGATTTCATTGCGGAAAAAGACAACGAGAAGCTCTATATCCAGGTAGCTTATATGTTATACGACGAACAGACCGTGCAGCGGGAATTCGGGGGATTGATGGAGATTGCCAACCATTATCCCAAATATGTCATCACAATGGATACGTTGCAAAACGGAGGAAGCTATCAAGGAATCAAGCAGGTGCATTTAAGGGATTTCCTATTGGCTGAAGAAAAAGGGAAACTTTGAGAGCCTGTTTAAATTTTCCGATAAAGTTGTATTATCAGGTCTCTTATGAGTTTGTTTCCGGTCTGTTTTCCCGATTTTATGCGTCAGATAGCCTACTATCCTCCTTATAAAATCAGAAAAACATCCTTGAAAACAATCCTCAAAATAAACCTGAGCAAAATTTAAATAGGCTCTGAATTTATATAGCATAGGCAATCATTTCGTTTTTCGTGTTGAGTATTAAAAAGAGACCGAGAATTTGCCCAAATTAATCTTCTCAGTCTCTTTTTATTTAACACGTCTTTTATTTCATGGTAATTGCCGAATTATAATCTGATTCTCGTTGTGGCATAATCCATTTCCAGAATGTATCTAAATCTCCATACGTACCGGAAACGCTTGAATGGTAATTTCCATCCTCATCGAATCCATTGCGGACAACATTATCTCCCCAACGTTTGCAATCCATCCAACTGAAACCTTCACCCCATAATTCAAGTCGACGATACTTTTTGATTTCGTTTAATAAATCTGTCCCTGTTTTTGTGCAAGTATAAGACTCGTCACGACCACTAGTTTTGTTTAATTCAATCAAAGCTTTTTGAGCTTCTGTTTCATTTTGCATAAAAAAAGCAGCTTCTGCTTCCGTCAACAACATTTCAGAAGCACGGAATATAGGTTGGCATCCAACTGCCGGTTGTGCTGTACACTGAAATTTCAAATTGGCGTATGCAAAATTTTGTTCAAGAGCTGTGGGGACGGTTTGCCGAGTATATGCAACAGCTTTATTATATGCGGTTTCATCCGAAAACATTCCATTTGATGTTCCGGCATCATCTCCGGCAACGACATCCATAAATAATTTACCTTCGGGTAAAAAGGTTTTTTCTGTTAAGAACAATGATTTGCGGATGTCCGTATCAGGAAACTGTTCAATTAAATTTCTGTTTATGCAAACATTGATGCCGTTTTGCGCATAATATCCGTTGCAAGCCATGAATAATTGCCAACCATAATAAAAGATATTTTCGGTTTCATCATTGTATATGCTCCATATCCATTCAGACGTAGGAGTTGCAAAACCAGCTTTGTAATCGGCTATAGACATTAATGCATACCCTTCACGCGCTAATTTCGCATAGTTAGCCGCTGTGGGATAATCTTGTTTGGTTAATGCAGCCCGCGCATAAATCGCATAAGCAGTGTTAATATCAGGAAAACAGTTTGTGCTGCTTGCATTTGGATATACATCATTCCGTGACAGTCCTGACGTTTCATACAATGCTATGGCATCATCCAAATCTTTATATATTTGGGTGTATGTTTCAGATAGTGTAGATTGAGGCATATCTCCCATAGACTCATCCAAACGAAGCACTACACCTTTTGTTGCGCCGTTATTGCTTTTAGCCCAGCTGTCACAATAAACCTCACTTATACGGAAAAAAGCATATGCACGGAAAGTCAGAGCTTCAGCTTTAATAAATTGACGTTCGGCTTCTGTGCCTGACGCTGCATCTATCTTGGCGATGATACTATTGGCATTACCTACAATGATATAATAGTAATACCATGGGTATGAATCATAAATGCTGCTGCTATTTTGTGTAAATTGCCCGTTCATAATAGGAGACCATCCCGGATTCATATATGGAAAATTTAAATCTTGTCCCGGATATTCTCCATATAGAAGCTTCATTGTGCCTTCTCCATTAAACATCTGTCCATAATAGCTATGCTGATTTACCATAATACGGCAAATGCCATTAATCGCTTGCTTAGCATTGTCTGTGGAAGCGATAATTTCGTCACCAGAGACAGAAGACGTCGGTTCGGTTTCCAGCCAACTGTCAGAGCATGAAGCCATCGTAAGCGTACATCCTACAGCAAATGCCAAATATTTTATTGTTGATTTCATATACTGCTAAATTAATCGTTTTTAAAATGTTAGATTTAAACCGAATGTAAAGATACGTGCAGATACAAACGTATTGTCTTGAGTGCCGTTGAAACTATACTGAGGGTTCAAGCCTTTACGTGAAGTAAAAAGTACAGCATTCTCTACTGTCCCAAATAATTTCAACCCGCCAATACCTAAATTCTTAATTAGTGATTTAGGAAAGTTATATCCTAAATTTATATTCTTGATTGCAAAATAAGAAGCTGAGGTCAACCAACGGCTTCCTGCACCTTGTGAATAAGCATCATAAGATGATAAGTCAAAAGCCGGAATGCCATTCGGGTCAATACGATTAGGTGAATCTTCCGCCATACCTGCAGGAGCTTCTTTCCATGCATTTAATAAGTCCGGATGCAAAGCTTGAGGAGAAGCAGTCGATGTAGACATAATATTGCTATAGTTGTAATCATAAACTTTTCCTCCTAATGAGTAGGTGCATAATACAGATAAGGACAATTCTTTCCATGTCAATGAAGTATTAATACTTCCATATACTTTAGGCAATGCTGATCCTTGCCAGTCCTTCTTTGCATAAGACGTATTATATACATAATCTTTGCCGTTAATGGTCACAACGTCACCGCTTGCTCTTAAAGCGTCTGTCACCATTTCTGGATCAGCGTTAAACAAAGAACGTCCTGTTAATTGATCCACACCGACATAAGTATAAGTATAGAATTCATAAATGCTATGCCCTTCACTAAAATTCTGCACACCGTTCAAGATATCCTTCCCGTCCGGGAGCTTGGTTATTTCATTATGGAGACTTGTCAAATTCAAGCCAATGTTCCACCGCCAGTCTTTTGTACGGATAGCATCAACATCCACAGAGATTTCCACTCCAGTATTCTGCACAGAACCGATATTTTTATAAATAGAAGACATACCTGTTCCTGCTGTTCCATCTGCGTTCCACGGCCAACCTGTTGCTCCTGCAGATAAGGGATTATAGACATTAAATAACAAGTCTTTTGATTTCTTGTTGAAGAAATCAATGCTAAAATTCAACCGTTCGAATAAACGTCCTTCCAGTGCGATATCAAATGAAGACGAAGTCTCCCATTTCAAATCCTGATTTGCATTTTGGGTTTTATAATAAGCGCCCATTCCAGAATTAGTATCCGAGGTGTACAATGACTTATAAGCATAATAGTCAACGCCTGCATCATTACCTACTTCACCGTATGATGCACGTAATTTTAAACTGTTAATCCAGTCAATATCTTTCATGAATTTTTCTTCAGAAATCATCCAACTGGCACCCAATGACCAGAAATTACCCCATGGATGATAAAATCGAGAGGAACCGTCCCGACGAAAAGATGCATCTACATAATAACGTTGGTTATAATTATAACGGACACGCGCCAAATAACTTTCTGTAGTAAACTCATCAGCATATCCTTCTGCATAAGTTACTTTAGAGAAATTAGATGCTTCGGTATTCCCTCCTGCAATCTTTTGAGCTTCCTTCATAAAATAATTCGTGTTATACGAATATTTAAATGATTCATGTGCAGCCAATATATCAACATGGTGCAAGTTAAAGTCATGATTCCAATATAATTCTTGTGTAAAACGATATTCACGGCTTTTATCTGCTGTTTGACTCAAACGTCCTCCGTTAGCGGCACCATCACCACAGACAGGATTGTTAAAATTTTTGGTATATAAATCAGCCACGTACAAATCACCTTTTGTCGTGAAAGAAAAATCCTTCAAGAAATTAATGGTAGCATATACCTGACCGGTAATGGAATTGCGGTCTTTTTTGTTGATATCATTCTGCAATTCATAAATGATATTTCTTCCATCCAAATAATCGTAGTTCGCAACATCATATTGCGGATTTCCATTTTCATCCAACATTAAAGAACCGTCAGCATTGTGTTGGTAATAAGGATATACAGGTCCCATTAAACCTGCTGTATAGAACGGATTGATAAAATAATTGCTTTCCGCACTGTCTGCATAATTGGAGCTTGACATAGTAGCAGCTAAATTGATTCCTGCTTTAAACCAAGTCGTGGGTCTGAAGTTGGTTTTCAAACGTGCTGTAAAACGGTCGAAATCTGAGGATATGATATATCCTTTTTCATTCAAATAACTGAACGAAGCAAACATATCATATTTTTCATTCCCTGCGTCAGTGCTGATACCGTATTCTTGACGATAGCCCGTTCTTTCAAGTGCATCTAACCAATTTAAATCAGTATAATCGGGCAATACTTTCGCTACGAATTTACCGTTGGCGTCAAACCATTCGGCACCTTCCCTGTCAAAAATTTTAGTTTTTACAATCGAAGACAGGCCTGCGCTAGCAGCGGCTGAAGCAGATGCTGCATCCATGCCTCTATCTACCATAAAGTAACGCTTATATCCTAAGCGCATCGTTTCCATCCAGTCGTTGATGCCCATGTGGTCATATTCTGGGATGGCTCTATTATATATTCCTTGTTTTACATTAACGCGGACATTCAGCTTGCTGTCTTTACCTCTTTTGGTTGTAATAAGCACCACGCCGTTAGCCGCTTTATTGCCATATAAAGCAGCAGATGCGGCATCTTTCAGCACTGACATAGATTCAATATCATCGCTGTTGATGTCTGTAATGTCACCATTATAAGGTACACCGTCCACTACAATCAATGGTTCATTCGTCCCATTTACCGAGCCGAATCCACGGATACGGATTTGCGTCTTGTTGCTTCCCGGTTCACCGTAAGAACTATTCACTTGAATACCTGGTGCGGCACCTTCCAATGCGCTAGTAGCACTTGTCACAGGGCGTAATTCCAATTCTTTAGCATCAATAGAAGCCACAGACCCTGTTAAAGATTGCTTACTTGCAGTACCGTAAGCTACTACAACCACTTCGTCCAGCATCTCATCGTCCGAGTGCAACACCACTTTCATAACCGGCTTAATTTCAAGCTCTTGCGACTTAAATCCGATGAAAGAAATCACCAAAGTTCCCGCCGAACTGAATCTTAGCCAATAATTGCCTGTTATTGAAGTATTTACAAATGATTCCTGTTTTTATCTCTTACTGCAAAAACATTAGCTGGAAAACCTTGTAAAGGCATTTTCATTGAAATATTTCTACCTAATGTATCCCAATGTATTACCAAGGAACGAAGTTTTCATGGAATGAAAGTTTCTTTATTACAGGATAATGATTATATTTGCGAAAAAAGTCGCAACGAAAAATATCGCAATATGAAAAATCCATTTAAGTTTGGGACAGTAGTAGACGGAGCTTTCTTCACGGACAGGGAGAAGGAATTACAATCTATCGGGCAATTGTTGGAAAGCGAGAATCATTTGGTGTTAATCAGCCCGCGGAGATTCGGGAAAACCAGTCTGGTATGTAAAGCTTTGCAGTATATAGACAGACCGGTCATTATGGTTAACCTACAATCGGTTACTACAGTTGCAGAATTGGCAGCACTTTTGCTAAAGCGTGTATTCAAGATATACCCTTTCGAGAAAATTAAGCATGCAATGACCCATTTCCGGTTCATCCCTACCTTCTCTGTCAATCCCATGACTGATGGAGTGGATGTGGCTTTCCAGCCTGGAAGCGATAACAATGTCGTACTGGAAGATGTATTGATGCTGATAGAGAAATTAGGCGAAAAGAATAAGTTTGTTGTAGTGTTGGATGAATTTCAGGAAATCGTTGATTTAGAGAAAGGATTAGACAAATACCTTCGCTCCGTCATGCAGTTGCAGCATAATGTGAACTATATTTTTTTAGGAAGCCAAGAATCCATGATGACGGAAATATTCGAGAAGAAAAAGTCGCCTTTTTACCATTTTGGTGTCTTGATGCGGCTTCCTAAGATACCTTACGATGATTTTTTCCGTTATTTGTCAAAGCGGTTTGCGCCTATGGTTTTGGAACAGCCGGAACAAATAGCCGAAGAAATCCTTTCATTTACCCAATGCCATCCCTATTATACTCAGCAACTTGCTTTTCAAGTATGGAACATGTTAGAGCAAAAGAATGATGTAGAAAAACTTGTAGACCATGCGGTAGATGAGCTGACCCGGCTGCATGATTTTGACTATGAACGCATTTGGATGGCAATGAATAAAACCGACCGACACATATTAGCGGTTCTGGCACAAAATATTACTTCGCCGCTTAATTCGAGAAGGGGAATTCCGACCAGTACTGCTTTCAGTGCTTTAAAACGCCTGTCACGGCAAGGATATGTAATAAAGAATGAGAAGTATGAAATTGATGACCCTTTCTTTGCCCGCTGGATATATTACCGGAGTCTGTAACGATTTGATACCATTGTTTGACGAAAATGCTACTCTTCAATTAATTTATACTAAAAAAACAACCAATGAAGCGATATGAAACTTCATTGGCTGTTTTTGTATTTAGTTTATTAGGAAGATTATTTCGGCAGTGTGCCCGCCCAGTCATTCTGTTCTACACCGAATCCTGAATTGATTTCTGCGGCAGGAATCGGGAATACCAAATCTGAAATCTTATATCCGGTATAAGTGAACGCAATGTCAGGTGCTTGGATAGCGAATACATCTGCGGCTTCGTCCCAACGGCGCAAGTCGTACAGACGCAAACCTTCTTGGAACAATTCGCGTGCACGTTCGTCTTTGATAAACGCTTTCAGTTCGTCTGCAGTAGCGGGCAGATCATCGGCAGAGGTAATGTCTGCATCCCGTTTGGCTACAGTCAGAAGCGAGTTGCGTGCGTTGTTCAGATCGCCGGTTTCTACATCTGCTTCCGCCATTATCAAGAACATTTCCGGTGCGTTAACCAAATAATTGGTTGCGTATGCCGGGTTTGCGCTGGAATGTTGCGAATATTTTCCTCCGGTAAAGACAGGAACAGATGCTGTAGATGAAGCATCCCATCCAAAGATAGAAGTACGGCAGTCGTTTGCACCATACATTGCCTGCAATTTGGGGCTTGGGCTATAATTGTAGGTAGACCATAATATCCCTGCAGAATTGGCAGACCAGTTATCAGTCTGTGTAATGGCTAACGAAAGCAGGCTTTCAGAGTTTGACTCATTGCCACTGAATAATGCCGCGTATGCAGTAGCATCGTAAGTCAAAGTAGTGATACCTTTCTCGGTCAAGGCTTGTTGAGCATATTGTTTCGCATCGCTCCAGTTTTCCAGATACAGGTTGGTTCTTGCCAACAGACCGTAAACAGCTGCCTTATTCATGTATAAGATAGAACCACGGTCGCCTCCAGCTGCATCGAAATGACTGATTGCATTGTCGAAGTCCGACAGGATAGCTGTATAAGATTCGCCTACAGTAGAACGGCTTACCTGAGCCAATGCTTCAATCGGAGCTTGGTCGAGTACGACAATACCCGGTTCGGATGAGAAGTCGGTGCCGTTGACTTTTACTTGGTGCGCATAGATGTTAACCAACATCAATTCTGCATAACCGCGCAGGGCGTATGCTTCGGCCATCAGTTGGTCTAATTGAGCTTTTTCTTCTGCATTGCTTCCTTCGTACAAAGCTTGCGATGCTTGGATGACGCGAGTAGCATTGTCCGCTACTTTATATCCATATTTCCAAATGCTGTTCAGATAAGTGTCTGTATCAACCACTGTATAGGTATAGATGTTGTTGAAGTGGTTGGTTTTCGAGTTCCAATAGCTGATATCGGTCGGTATATCACCGATGCTGACAGCATAGTTACCGGCAAAATAATAGTAGAAAAGGTTGTAATAGGTACCGTTAAGTGCCGTTGATATGTTACTTACGCTTGACAAGCCTCCTTCCGAATCTATACCTTTATAGTAATCTGTTTCCAGAAAACTTTCACCACAACTCGAAAGACTGAATCCGAGGGTTGCGATAGCGAAGGCTTTCAGTATATTCTTTTTCATATAAATCTTTCTTTTATTTAAATTATTCCTCAATCATTAGAATGTCAATTGGATACCTCCGATGAAGGTACAAATAGCAGGATATTGCCATGCGATTACACCATTGGCTGAAGTTTCAGGGTTATAACCGACAAAGTCACTGGATGTGAATGTGTAAAGGTTATCCACCGATACGTATGCGCGCAACTTCTGGATGAACGCTTTGGTGCTCCATCTTTGCGGCAAGGTATATCCCAAGGTGATGTTGCTGATTCTCAAATAGCTTCCGTTATACAAGAAACGAGAAGAGTCTTGTGTCGAATTGTTCGGGTCTCCATAGATGTATTGCGGATACTTGGCATCTTTGTTTTCAGGTGTCCAAGAGTTCAGCGCCACATCTTCCAACGGTGTACGCAATGACATACCGAAACCGGTAAATACAGCACCTGAGTCATAAACTTTTCCTCCCACACGGTAGTTGAAGTTAACATTAAAATCCCAGTCTTTCCACGTCAGGCTTGTTCCGAAACCTCCTAATATTTTCGGGTCAGCATCGCCTACATAGCGTTTCGAAGCGGCGTTGTAATCCGAAGTTGTTTCATCGCCCGTTTCGTTCAGATACCACAACGGCTTACCGGTTTCACGGTCAACGCCTGCATATTCTTTCATATAGAATTGGGTGTAAGGACGGCCTTCTTCAACAATCTGGAAGGTATATTCCAAAGGATCATCGGTAGAAAGTTTGATAACCTCATTCTTGTTCCAAGTCAGGTTGGCGAAGAAGTTCCAGCTGAAGTCCTTGCGTTGCATCAACGCTGCGTTTACAGAGAATTCAACACCCCGGTTGCGGATTTTACCGATGTTTTGGTAAACTTCTGAAATACCTGTTGTCATTGACAAAGGCACTTGAAACAATGCGTCCGAAGTAATTGAGTTGTAGAAGTCAAAAGTGAAATGCAGGCGATGCAACAAAGAAAGGTCGAAACCTACATCAAACTTCTTTGATACCTCCCAAGTCAGATCGGGATTGGCAATACTGGTCGGAATCATACCCGGAATCTGGTTATAATTGTAACCTGCTGAATAGAATCCGCGGGCTGCGTACCAGTCGATGTCTTGGTTACCTACCGTACCGTATGAAGCACGAAGTGTCAGGTTGTTGATGACATTGTTGTCTTTCAGGAAATCTTCACCAGTCATACGCCACTTAGCACCTACCGACCAGAAGTTACCCCAACGGTGGTTAGCACCAAATACGGATGAACCGTCACGGCGGTATGAACCGGACAGATAATACTTGTCGGCATACGAATAGTGTGCATCCATGAAGTAAGATGCCAAACGTGCTTCTTGTTTGTAATATTCAGAACCTTGGTCGGTACCGGCAGTAGTCAAGTCACGCATACCGTCGGCAGAGAACGGGAAGTCTGACTTCGCGAAATATTCGTAGTGGTAGCTCTTCTTTTGCATTTCTTGTCCCACCATGACACTTACGTTATGCTTTTCGTCGAATACATAGTTCCATCCGAGGATGTTGTTCCACGTAATGACGGTGCTCTTCGAATTATACAACTGACCCAAACCGTTGTAGTCCATACCTTGCGGGTTGTATTGTGCGCTCCAGTATTGGTATTGGTTCAGTTCGTTGATGTTTACACCCAATGTAGTCTTTGCATAGATGCCTTTTCCGAAATCAATTTGGAAATAAGGGTTCAGGTTGATGGTCTGCATCTTGTTTTGGTTCAATTCACCGGCAGTTTCGTCCATCAATGCCATCGGGTTATAATTTCCGATATTGGCATAATTACCTTCACTGTCATAAACAGGATCCATCGGAGTCATACTCGAGATAGCAGCTACTACCGGACTACTCATCGAACCGCTTGTCGAAAGTGAGAATCCATTTTGGGTAGAATAACTATAAGAGGTGTTGACACCTACAGTAGCCCATTTGAATTTGCTGTCCAAATTCAAACGTCCTGAAAAACGTTCGAAGTCAGCACTTTTGACCAGACCTTCCGTATTCAAATAGCCCAGACTGACATAATATCCGGTAGAACCGCTACGTCCCTGCATGTTCAGGTTGTAGTCTTGATAATAACCTTTACGGGTGATTTCGTCCATCCAGTCTGTAGACGTTTTTCCGTCCCAACCAAAATATTCATTTGCCAAGTAATCATAGTTTTCTTGCCATGTTCCGCCTTGTGCTGCGGTCAAACCATCAGCAAACAAGTTCATGGTTTGTTGGGCATTGGCAAAATCCATATTGTTGTTTGCCATGGTGACGAAACCTTGCTTGATGTCCAAGTTGATATTGAATTTTCCTTCTTTTCCTTTTTTAGTAGTAATGACGATAACGCCATTGGCAGCACGCGAACCGTAAATAGCGGTAGCTGCAGCATCTTTCAATACCGTAACGCTTTCGATATCAGAAGGATTCAACATTGACATCGGGTCGAGTGAGTTATTGCTTGTAGCGGTCAAAGAACCGTCATCTGTATCCGAATCAACCGGCATACCGTCAATGACATACAGCGGTTGCGTACCTGAGTTCAACGAGCCACGTCCGCGTACATAAATAGACCCCCAAATACCCGGCATACTGGTAGAGTTGTTCATTTGTACGCCCGGAACCGCTCCTTCCAACGCTTTTACAAAATTCGCATCGCTTTTCTTTGCGATTACATCTTCGCCTACAATAGTAGCAGCACCCGTAAATGAAGCCTTGCGTTGTACTCCGTAACCGGTCACCACAACCTCATCCAATACTTTGTCATCCGACTGCATTACTACTTTCATAACCGGCTGAATCTTAACCTCTTGCGTCTGCAAGCCGATGAAAGAAACTACCAAAGTTCCCGCCGAACTGATGCTGTTATGCAACAATCAGATTATGAGTGATTTACAAAAATTTCCTTTAAGCATTTAAACAAGAGGCAACAGTCTCATAATACCCTGTAGGCGTGTTTCAACCAGAAAATTTCTATCCAAATGCAACCCGAATCAAACCTCTAAAATCCAAAATTCTTATAAGATTTTCGGAGTCGAATCCGAAATTATTATAACAAATTCGGAATTGACTCCGAAAATCTTATAAGATATTTGGAATATTAATATAGAGCAGCAATTTTCTCTCTAATATTCCAACCCGAATTGCCACAAAGGAATGACATTCATATAGCCTGTTTCTATTCCGTCTTTTACAATGTATGCTTTTTCTACATTGTGTATTTGTTTCTGTTTCTTGTTCTTCCCTCCAACTTCGAAAGTCATTCCATCTATCTGGAAATCAGAGACCGGCGAAACAATCACGTCATGATTTACCCGCATTTGATTGAAAAAGAAAGTCTCACGGGTATTGCCGGTATCTCCATGATGTTGGCCTAGAACATCTATCAGATTGGGGTTGTCCAAATAAATCTTATCCACTTTTCCCAATCCGCGTATGCCTCCGGTCGCATCCCGAAGCTGGGTTATCATACCGGCTTCTTCCAAATAGAGGCAATAGTCTGCAACGCTGTTTCTGCTTGCTTCCAGCGTGGTCGCGATACTGCTTACATTGGGTTTAAAAGGAACACTTTGGGCAATGATGGCTAATAAACGTTTAAGCTTACGTGCCGTTGCTATATTAATTTCTGCATACTGAGGAATGTCCGACTCTATAGTCTGATTCACAATCTGTTGCAATCTTATGGCATAATCGTCATCCAAAGCGAACGGATAATATCCACGCTTTAAATAATCGGCAAAATAAGGGAGCGGACGAAAATCATCAGGCAATTGAACCTGACGGGACAAAATATCTGACAATGTGTATCGAGGCATGACGATGCCATGAAATAATTCCAGATATTCGCGGAACGACAAGCCTTGCATTTGATACATCACCGCTCTTCTACTCAAGTCGGATGCGCCTTTATTAATGTCTAATACGGACGAGCCGGTAAAAACGACCTGGAGCTTAGGGTGATAATCATAAATCAGTTTTAGTTCCCTCGACCAATCTTTGTATTTATGGATTTCATCGATGAAAAGATACTTGCCGCCCATCTTTTCAAATTCATCCGCCAAGTCGACAAGTTTGTTGCCGGCAAAATAAAAATCTTCAGCCGTGACATAAAGAGACTGTTCTCTCGGCAGATTTTCCTTAATATATTGAAGGATGAGCGTTGTCTTTCCCACTCCGCGCGGTCCGGTTAACCCTATCATCCGATTGTTCCAGTTTATGCGGCGATACATATACCGATGAAACGAACTACGGGTTTCTTGCAAAGAAACGTTGAAATGTTGTTGTAGCTTATCCATACCTGCATGAGTTTTCTCTTTCGCAAAAGTACAAAAATAATATGATAAAAAGGGATTTTCTTTTGTTTTTGCACTCCGGAAAGTGCAAAATATGTCTGAAATTGCACTTTCAAGAGTGCAATTTAGGCTTATAACTGCACTCAGGAAAGTGCAAATCATGCAAGACAAGAATATTCCTCGACGATATGTTTTACTTTCTGCAGCAATATCGACTTTTTTTATACGCATATAACTGCTCCCTCAGCACGAGGGTGTATCAAAATGAGAATTGCCTATCAAAAAGTAATGTCATCCTTAGCAAAGCGAAGGATTCCGTGTGCATCAGCTTGTGTATTCGAGACCATTCACTGTGTTCGGGATGACAAAATGAAAGCTTATTTCTATTTTGAGACAGCCTCGAATGCGCTCACCAATAGAACGATTGATGTCTGGCAGACCACACCTCTACGGTTAAATAAAAGAGCTGTGTATTCTTCGATAATCTGGTGAAAAATGCAGCCGTATGAAATGCCCGATTCATACGGTTAAAATTGGAATCCTAGCCGTATGAAATCGAGGATGAACCCTGCTGGCTTTGGGAAGCCACTCCCATATACCGAAAACATGAAACTTTAAAACTTACATTTCTTCAAGTCGTTCACTAATGTTTGTGAAAAGACTTCTCCATAGACTTGCGTGGTTTTAATGCTCCGGTGCCCCAATAACTTTTGTACTGTGGTCAGCTGGGCACCGCTATATATTAATAAGGTGGCATTCGTATGGCGCGAAGAATGAAAAGAGAAATGCTTTTCGATATGTGCAAGCCTGCCGATTCTGATTAATTCCTTATTGATGTCCGGATTGGGCTTTAAGCGGAAGAACCGGGCTTTGTCTTCATACTTCTCCAAAATCCGTACCGCTTTTCCCTGAAACAACAAATCCAAAGGGATCTGGCTCTCTACTCCAGTCTTTTGCGATTTGAATACCAGCCACACATGTTGATGATCCGGATAAATCAGGTTTTCTTCCGATAATTTTGTGAAATCGGAATAACGCAATCCGGTATAACAACAGAATAAAAAGGCATCCAATGTATGGCTAAGTGACTTTCCGGCTAATTCCAATGCCAGCATCTCCAGTTTCTTCAATTCGTCGGGAAGAAGAAACACGTGGTGCCCTTCCGTAGTCTTTATTTTATAATTAAGGAAAGGAGAAGAATCAGACGAGACAATCCCTTCCCGGACAGCAGCGTTATAAAACGTCCGGAAATGACACAAATGTTTGGCAATCGTATTTACCTTTAACCCTTTCTGCTCAAGGAAAGATTCAAATTGAAGCAGAAAACGGTAATCTGTTTCAGCAAAGGTGGCAAAAGGGCGGAATTCATATAGAAGTGCCAATGTTGTTTTCAGATTATCCTTTGTACTTGTTTTTCTTATCGAATGTTCTACCCATTTTCTACCGAACGCAAATAAATTGCAATCCGCACCTTCCGAAGCCTCTGATTTCAGCATCGAAAGCGAAATGGCTTTCCCTTGTTTCCAGCCCTCCAATTCCTTATATTGAAGTTTCAGGAGAAATTCGTCCAGCATACGGTTCAGTTCCTCCTCATGCGGGTGGCAGATTATCCTTGCCTTCCGGGCGTCCCATTGCTCAGGACGAACATAAATATGCGTAGAAAAATACACTTTCCGCTTCGTTAAATAAGCTTCAACCTGTATCAAAGCCTTTCCGCTGGCATTGAGCCGTTTTTTACGGTTGTATACCAATCTGTAACTAATTTTTTTCATTTGGTTTCAATTTTTAAATGCCTGGTTAATTTTATCCGTTTTAGTGCCCACAACATGTTCTAAGCGCACTTTTAGGCATTTTAAGCCTTTTCTCTTCTGCATAATTGTTTGCTTTTTATGCAAAATTGAAATCTTAAAGTGTTAAAAAGCGAGGGTTTTCTTATATTTTGTTTTAGAAAGCATACAAGCTATTAGTTTTATGCTTACCTTTGCGGGCAAACTGAATTAGATAAAAGTGTTTATTTAAGGTTAAATTTAAGAGAGAATTTTTTATGAAAAGAAAATTGATGCTGTTAATGACCTGCCTGATGATAGGCATAGGTCTGGTAAACGCGCAAGTACGGAAAGTGACCGGTACGGTTACCTCTTCTGAGGACGGCTTGCCCGTAGTGGGAGCATCTGTATTGGTAAAAGGTACCACGGTAGGTACGGTTACTGATATAGATGGTAACTTTACAATTAGTAATGTGCCAAGTTCGGCGGGAACTTTGGTGATTTCTTTCATCGGGTTTAAGTCGCAAGAGCTTGAGATTAAGTCGGTTATGAAAGTGGTGTTGCACTCGGACGATGAGATGCTGGACGAGGTTTTGGTCGTTG
>CASFRN010000094.1 GCA_949296855.1 uncultured Bacteroides sp.
CCTGATAAGCGTCATCTCCTCGGAAATGAACGCCACTTCCTCACTTGAGTTCCTGAAAGCGCACGCCGTCATTTCCCGAAGCTGGCTATTGGCACAAATAGAGAAACGGAAAGCCCTGAGCAAGAAAGACAACGGATTTTTCTCGTTCGTCAAGACCGAAACCGAATACATCCGTTGGTACGACCGCGAAGACCATACCATCTTCGATGTATGCGCCGATGACCATTGCCAGCGTTATCAAGGCATCACCAAGGCATCCAGCCGACGGGTGGAAGAAGCCGTGAAAGCCACGCGCGGACAGGCGCTGATGTATAAAAACGCGATTTGCGACGCACGTTTCTCGAAATGCTGCGGAGGAGTGACCGAAGAGTTCGGCACATGTTGGGAAGATAAGCATTACCCCTATTTAAGTACGGTATGCGACACGAAAGCAGAAACCCCTGTCCCCGACCTGACCCATGAAGAAGAAGCCGAAAAATGGATACGCTCTGCCCCGGAAAGTTTTTGCAACACACACGACAAAAACATTATCCGCCAGATACTGAACAATTACGATTGCGAGACCACCGACTTCTACCGCTGGAAAATCCGTTACACCCAAGCCGAGATAGCCGAACTAATCCGCACCAAAACCAAGAACGATTACGGAAAGATACTCGACCTCATCCCCATAGAACGGGGAAAATCGGGACGCATCAGCAAACTGAAAATCGTAGGTTCGGAAAAGACGTTGATTATCGGTAAGGAATTGGAGATACGGCGCACCCTCTCGCCCACCCACCTGTTCAGCTCGGCATTTGTAGTAGATAAAGGTGAAATCGCAGACGAAGCACCCACATGGTTCCAACTGACCGGAGCCGGATGGGGACACGGTGTAGGCTTGTGCCAAATAGGAGCCGCTGTCATGGGCGAACAAGGATTCAGCTACAACGACATCTTGCTGCATTATTACAAGAATGCGGAAATAAGGAAACTGTACTGATTCACCACATTATGAAGAAACGCAGATTTCCGCAGATTGAATTAACTAAGTGTCACGCTGGATTAAAAAATTACATCTGCGAGAATCCGCGTTAATCTGCGTTTCAAAACGAACATAACAAACATTCTAAAATATCAGATTTATGAAAACTGAATTTCTTGAACTTATCCAAACGCGCCGTAGCTGCCGCAAATATCAAGCACAACAGATTACGGACGAAGAACTGAAAGCCGTGCTCGAAGCCGGCACGTATGCACCCACTTCGCGCGGACTGCAAGCACCCTACATCGTAGCCATACAAAACGAAGAACTGCGTGAGAAATTAGGGGCGATGAACGCTCAGATTATGGGCGTAACCTTTAATCCTTATTACGATGCGCCTACCTATGTATTGGTATTCGCTCCTGCCGATGCGCACAACCCGATACAAGACGGAAGCTGCATCTTAGAAAATATGATGTTGGCAGCCCATGCTATCGGATTAGGAAGCTGCTGGATACATCGCGAACGCGAAATGTTTGATAGCGAGGAAGGGAAACTATTAATGAAAGAATGGGGATTGCCCGACGGACTGATGGGCATCGGCGCCCTTGCCTTAGGCTATCCAGCCGAAGCTCCGGCACAAGCCAAACCCCGCAAAGAAGATTATTATCGAATCATCAAGTAAAAAGTCCACCACAGATTACACAGATTCTTATAAATTATCCATCAATACGAATCAAAAGTTGAAAACATCAATCAATTAATTTAATCTGTGTAATCTGTGGTGAACCTTTCAGAAACATATCGCAACTTTAATCACTCCGTCCTCCCTACTTTCGAAAAGCCGATAGGCTTCTTCGATGCGGCTAAGCGGAAAACGATGAGTAATAAGCGGAGTCGTATCAATCTTACCAGCCTCTATCAGACGAAGAATCTCCGTACAATCGCATCCGTCCACTCCTCCCGTTTTAAAAGTCAAATTCTTGCCATACATATCAGGCAAAGGCAAAACTTGAGGTTCATCGTACATAGCTACCACGGTTACAATCGCATTTGGCCGGGCGCATTGCCATGCCAACTGAAATGTATCACGCGCACCTGCCACTTCCATCACCACATCAGCTCCTCCATGGTCGCTATGCGTACGCACAAAATCAATGCATTCATCGGGAGTAGTCACTAATACATCGGGATAATGGTCACGTACAAAACGGATGCGTTCAGGCGATTTCTCGCATACGATGATACGGCGAGGACATTTCAACATTGTACACAGAAGCGAACAGATTCCCGTAGGACCGGCACCGATAATCAATACCGTATCTTCGGGCGTTATCTCGGAAATACGAACCGCCCAAAATCCGGTGGCAAGAATATCGCCCACAAACAAAGCCTGCTCATTGCTCACACTATCAGGTATGCGGCTCAATCCTTGGTCAGCATGAGGAACCCGCACATATTCCGCCTGTCCTCCGTCAATCCGACATCCTAATGCCCAACCGCCGTCAGGGTCGGTACAGTTATTCACATATCCATGCTTGCAGAAAAAACATTCTCCGCAAAAAGTCTCTACATTAACCGCCACACGGTCGCCCGGCTTTACATTCTGGACAGCATCACCTGTTTCTTCCACAATGCCCACCATTTCATGCCCTACGGTAATGCCCGGCACGGCACGCGGCACACTTCCGTGCTTAATATGCAAATCGCTGGTACAGATACTTCCTAACGTGACCCGCACAATAGCGTCACGTTCATTCTCCAGCCGAGGTCTCGGCTTTTCTCTCAACTCGAACTTTCCTTGTTCTATATACGTATATGCTAACATAAAGCTTTATTTTTTAGGAGTTAAAGCCAATAGTTCTACTGTCGTATAGGTATTGGCTTTTAACTTCTGCGAGCGAAGCGAAGCATAGCTCCCGATAACTTCTTCTAACTACTTAATTAAATTCATTTCTTCCCAAACTCCGAGTCTATCTTCAGCAATGCCGTAACAGCAAAAGTAGCCACACAACAAACCATGATCCAAATGAAGAACAGCTGATAGCCCAACTGCTCCTGAAGCCAGCCCGCCGCCATACCCGGAAGCATCATGCCTAACGCCATAAACGCCGTACAGATGGCATAATGTGCCGTGCTGTGCGTCCCGCGCGAAAAATAAATGAGATACATCATGTAGGCGGTAAAGCCGAATCCGTATCCGAACTGTTCGACAAAGATACAGACATTAACCCACAACAAACTCGTTTCGGGGAAATAACTTAAATAGACATACACCAAATCGGGCAAGGAAATCGCCCAAACCATCGGCCACAACCAATGCTTCAACCCGTGACGGGACACGGCAATTCCACCCAAGATTCCTCCTATCGTCAGCCCGATAATGCCTACCGTGCCTTGAGTAAAACCAATTTGTTCGGTAGTCATCCCTAATCCGCCTTCAGATACAGGGTCAAGCAAGAACGGAATGCCCATCTTTGCCAACTGTGCTTCGGGGAAACGGTAAAACAACATAAACAGCAAAGCCACCCCGATGCCTTCTTTCTGGAAAAACGAACGGAAGGTAAGCAAGAACTCACGCCACAAACTACTTGCCGACAAGGTTGCAGCCCTCCGGTCTGACTTCGGATGCGGAAGGACGAACGTATGATAAACAAACACAGCCAAAAACAATCCTGATAAAAGAAGGAACGTCATGCTCCACGCAAAAGGAATGCCACGCGCCGATTTCTCCAAATAACCCGCAAACATGATGAGCAAACCTTGTCCGGCTATAGTAGCCAAGCGATAAAACGTACTTCGGATACCTACAAACAAGGCTTGCTGATGAGGAGTAAGCCCTAACATATAAAATCCGTCGGCGGCAATATCGTGTGTGGCAGACGCAAACGCCATCAGCCAAAACAATGCCAATGTAGACTGAAAGAAACAATCGGCAGGTATCAAAAAAGCGATGCCTGCCAATGCTGCGCCTATCAACAACTGCATCGTGACAATCCACCAACGCTTGGTACGCATCAAGTCGATGAACGGACTCCACAAAGGCTTAATAACCCAAGGCAGGTTCAGCCAGCCCGTGTACAAAGCCACCTCTGTATTCGAAATACCCATGCGCTTGTACATCACTAACGAAAGGGTCATCACCGCAATATACGGCAAACCTTCGGCAAAATAGAGCGTAGGCACCCATGCCCATGGGAAATCTTTCTTCATATCTTTTCCTTCATTAATTACGAAAAACAAAAATACAAAGCTTTTTCTTATTGGCAAAGAAATCGTTGCTTTTTAAAACCAACGCCCCCTTTCCCGTTGAGAAGAATCAGGAAAGGGGGCGTTTTTATGTCATTCCGCAGAGGGGAATCAGTTGTTCTCAGGGCGGAGCTTGCGCACTACCATACCCGTCTGCCACATTTCGCTTTCGCGCAATGCTTTCAACTCTTCATTCAGCTTTTCACGATAGTCGGGCTGAGAGTTGGAGTCGATAGAGCGTTGTGCTTCCAAACCGTCGGCTACTGATTTATACAATTTCTCGAATACGGGCTTGGTGGCATCGTGGAACGGAACCATCCAGTCGAGCGCACCGCGTTGGGCTGTAGTAGAGCAATTGGCATACATCCAGTCCATACCTTTAGCTGCAAAGAGCGGCATCAACGATTGAGTGAGTTCTTCTACGGTTTCATTGAATGCTTCGGAAGGAGTATGTCCGTGTTCGCGCAGGGTTTCGTATTGAGCCAGAAGCAAGCCTTGGATAGCTCCCATCAACGTACCACGTTCACCGGTCAAGTCGGAAGTGGCTTCACGCTGGAATGTAGTTTCAAACAAATAGCCCGAACCGATACCGATACCCATAGCGATGACGCGGTCCCAAGCCTTGCCCGTAGCGTCTTGGTAAATCGCATACGAAGAGTTCAAGCCACGTCCTTCGAGGAACATCGTGCGGAGCGAAGTGCCCGAACCTTTCGGAGCCACCATAATCACATCCACATCTTTCGGAGGAACTACACCTGTACGGTCATTCCATGTGATAGCGAATCCGTGAGAGAAATACAATGCTTTGCCTGCAGTAAGATGTTTCTCGATAGTCGGCCAGCAAGCGATTTGCGCCGCGTCGGAAAGCAACACCGCGATGATCGTAGCGCGTTCGCAAGCCTCTTCGATGCCGAAAAGGGTTTCGCCCGGCACCCAACCGTCTGCCACGGCTTTATCGTATGTCTTGCCCGGACGTTGGCCCACGATGACGTTGAATCCGTTATCGCGCAGGTTCAATGACTGGCCCGGTCCCTGTACGCCGTATCCGATTACGGCTATGGTTTCGTTTTTCAATACTTCACGTGCTTTTTCCAAAGGAAATTCTTCGCGGGTCTCTACGTTTTCGATTACCCCGCCAAAATTCATTTTTGCCATAATTACAATCTTTTTATCGCGGTCCTGACCGACCGCTGGTTAATATATACATGTTTAATAAAATACTACTTTACTCCGAATCGCGGTTTCGGCACCGTTCTTCTTGACTTCAATGTCGTACTCGTTTTCGGATTTTTGTTCGCGGTAAAAGCTCAACACATCGCCATAATGGCTCTCGGCGGCGTATGCCACTTCGAAACGGCGCAACGTCTTCTCGCGGAACATATCCAACGGGAACAGGTCGAGGATATGCTCGATGTACTTGATGCTGTTCACGTGCCCGTTCAGGTCGATATCGCTGTATTTGGTGTGATATTCCGCCACGGGTTGCGTCTCGTTCACCTTCACCCTGCCTGCCTTCTCGATAGGGCAAGGCTTATCGGCACACACGTACCCCGTGATTTCATCGCCGTGCAAGAGGAACAAGTCGGCGGGCTTGCGGGTCTCCATGCTAATCATCGCCCATACCGAACGCGCATAGCCAATGGGCTTGCCTTCCGCGTTCAGGATTGCGAAATTGCGGTCGGTAAAGAGCCGGTACACGTTTTCCACCCACGTTTCGATGCTGAACTTCTCGTATGCTTTCGGCATCTCGGTCATCTCTACCGCCAGGCGCGAAAGCACCCACGTATAATGGTTCTCGTTCAATACGGCTATCCCGAAACCACGGTCGGCGGCGTGGAATCCGGCACAATTCAACAGATGATTACCCAAGACTCCCATCGTAAGCCTTCCCGTAAAATCCACGTGGAAGGGCTCTGCCACAAACTCGTATCTGCCTATTTTTTCTTTTGCGTCCATATCCGTCAAGATTTTAATGAATCAACCTTTCTGCTCTTTCAAATAACGCTCTTCGCGATGTGCCAAGTATTCGTTCACCCGCTCGAAGCAACTGGTGGATACGGCTATCCGTCCCGAACGGACAAACTGAAGCATACAGTTCAGGTCTCTCAGTTTCTCATAAAGGTCGGTGATTTCATTGCTCATCGCCGTCAGTTCCACAATGCAGAACGTGGGGTTCACTTCCACGATGTGCGCACTGGCACGGCGCACCACCTTCGATGCTTCGGGATTCGACTGGAATTCGGGCGTAGACACTTTGTACATCGCCACCTCACGCTGGAAGATTTCCTTCTCGGTGAAATAATGCGCCTGAATGACATCGATTTTCTTCTCTATCTGACGCACCACTTTTTCCACAATGTCGGGAGTGGTCCAGCAAGTTATCGTATATTTATGCACTCCCTTAATCGAGGAAGCCGAAACGTTCAAACTCTCGATATTGATTTGCCGGCGCGTGAATACAGCCGTTACCTGATTCAGCAATCCGGCTATGTTTTCAGAGTGAACGATGATTGTATATAAGGTCTTATTATCCATTTGCTATCATTTTAAGTTACAACAAATCAGCAATCCAATTCAAGCAACATATCGTTTACCGAACTTCCCGGAGGGGTCATCGGAAGGACATTGCCTTCTTCTACCACACATACTTCCAACAAGAAAGGCCCGTCGGTATCCAGCATCTCGCGGATGCCTTCTTCCAGTTCCTCACGCTCCATTACCCGGCGTCCCGGAATGCCGTATGCGGCGGCTATCTGCATATAGTCGGGATTCATCATCGGCGTAAACGAATAACGTTTGTTGAAGAACATCGCCTGCCATTGGCGCACGTTGCCCAGGTAATTGTTGTTCATCAAAACAAGTTTCACGGGGGCTTGTTGCTCCATTACCGTACCTAATTCCTGCAAAGTCATCTGCAAACCTCCGTCGCCCATAAAGGCACACACCGTACGTCCCGGACATCCGAACGTAGCGCCGATAGCCGCCGGAAGGCAAAAGCCCATCGTGCCCATGCCGCCCGAAGTGACAATGCTCCGTTGCTTTGCAAACTTGAAATAGCGGCACGCCATCATTTGGTTCTGCCCTACATCGGTCACGAGAATAGCTTCGCGGCGGGTAGCCTCGCTCACCGCATTCACCACCTCGCCCATATTCAGCGGTCCTTTGCCCGGAAACACTTCGGGACGGATAACCTGCTCGTATTCTTTCTCGGCATACGAGGCGAAGCTGTCTATCCACTCCGTATGCTTATGGCTCTGCATCAGCTCGGTGAGCAATGCTAACGTGCGCTTGCAATTGCCCAAGATAGGGACATCCACCCGCACGTTCTTGCCTATCTCCGAAGGGTCTACATCCAGGTGAATCACCTTAGCCTGACGTGCGTATGTCTCTAATTTGCCCGTTACGCGGTCATCGAAACGCATCCCCACGGCTATCAATACATCACACTCGTTGGTCTTTACGTTCGGAGCCAAATTGCCGTGCATACCCAGCATCCCTTTGTTCAGCCGATGGTCGGAAGGCAATGCCGAAAGCCCCAGCAACGTACATCCGCAAGGCAGATCGGCTTTCTCTACGAACGCCTTCAGTTCCTCTTGCGCATTGCCCAACTCGACCCCCTGCCCTACTAATACCAGCGGGCGTTGGGCTTCGTTAATCAGCTTCACCGCCTCTGCCACCATCTTCGGGTCGGTCTCCGGGTCGGGGTCATAGCTTCGGATAAAATCTACTTCTACCGGTTCATAATCGGTCAGTTCGGTCTGCGCATTACGGGTAAAGTCGAGCACCACCGGACCGGGACGTCCGCTACGCGCCAAATAGAAGGCGCGCGATACCGCCCAAGCCACGTCTTCCGCCCGGCGTATCTGGTAACTCCACTTCGAGATAGGTTGGGTCACACCCACCAAGTCCACTTCCTGAAACGCGTCTGTACCCAACAACGAAGCGCCTACCTGTCCGGCTATCACCACGATAGGCGTGCTATCTATCATCGCGTCCGCCACACCCGTAATGGTGTTCGTCGCTCCGGGGCCGCTCGTCACCAGGCACACACCCACTTCGCCCGATACTCGTGCAAAGCCTTGTGCAGCATGAGCCGCTCCTTGTTCGTGGCGCACCAAGATGTGATTCAACTTATCGCGATGGTCATACAACGCATCAAATACCGGCATAATGGCTCCTCCGGGATAACCGAAAAGGGTCTTTACCCCTTCGTGTTCCAACGAGCGCATCAATGCTTCCGAGCCTGTTATTCTTTCTTTTACCATATATCTTTACTCCTCTATTTTCCTTATTCTATGATTCTCACTCCGCCCTTATCTGCCGAGCTTACCATTGCGGCGTAGGCTTTGAGGGCTTTCGATACCTGACGGTCGCGCGTGACGGGAGCCATCGGACGGGCAGCCAATTCCTCGTCGCTCAGCTTCACGTTGATCGTACGGTTGGGGATATCTATCTCGATAATGTCACCGTCTGTTATCTTGCCGATGTTTCCTCCTGCGGCGGCTTCGGGCGAGATGTGTCCGATGCTCAGCCCCGATGTGCCTCCGCTAAAACGCCCGTCGGTAATCAGGGCACATTCCTTGCCCAAATGCTTCGATTTGATGTACGACGTGGGATAAAGCATTTCCTGCATGCCCGGACCTCCTTTCGGCCCTTCGTGGGTGATGACCACCACATCGCCGCTCACCACCTTACCGCCCAAGATGCCTTCGCAAGCCGCTTCCTGCGAGTCGAACACCTTGGCAGGACCCGAAAACTTCCAGATGCTTTCGTCCACTCCTGCCGTCTTCACCACACATCCGTCTTGCGCGATATTCCCTTTCAATACCGCCAGCCCGCCGTCCTTCGAATAAGCGTGTTGCAGGTCGCGGATGCATCCCGTGGCACGGTCGGTATCGAGCGTGTCGTACATCGCGTCTTGCGCGCCCAGCGTGATGCAGAACTTTCCGCCCGGCGCACTCCGGTAGATGCGCAACGCTTCCGGGTCGGGATTCTCCTTGTTTATATTATAATGCTCGATAGCTTCCGCCAGCGTCGTTCCGTCTACCCGGCGCACCGATGTATCCAGCAAGCCTCCCTTTGCCAGCTCGCCTAAGATGTTCAGGATGCCTCCCGCGCGGTTCACGTCCTGTATATGGTATTTCTGCGTATTGGGAGCCACCTTGCACAGGCAAGGCACACGGCGTGAAAGGCGGTCGATGTCGTCCATGCAGAAATCCACTTCCGCCTCGTGGGCAACCGCCAACAGGTGGAGCACCGTGTTGGTAGAGCCTCCCATAGCGATATCCAGCGTCATGGCGTTCAAGAAAGCCTCGCGGGTGGCAATGCTTCGGGGCAATACGCTCTCGTCCCCGTCGCGGTAATACTTGTAGGCATTTTCCACGATGAGCCGCGCCGCATCCTCGAAAAGAATCTTGCGGTTGGCATGAGTGGCAAGAATGGTGCCGTTTCCGGGCAGAGCCAAACCGATAGCCTCGTTCAGGCAATTCATCGAATTGGCAGTGAACATACCCGAGCAGCATCCGCATCCGGGGCACGCATGACGCTCGATTTCAGCCACGTCGGCATCGCTCACGCTCGTGTCTGCCGACTTTATCATCGCGTCAATCAGGTCGAGGTGCATGCCTCCCCACTCGCCCGCTTCCATCGGTCCGCCCGATACGAAAACGGTAGGGATATTCAGCCTCATGGCAGCCATCAGCATCCCCGGCGTAATCTTGTCGCAATTCGAAATGCAAATCATCGCGTCCGCCTTGTGCGCGTTGACCATATACTCGATACTATCGGCGATGATGTCGCGCGAAGGCAAGGAATAAAGCATCCCGTCGTGCCCCATGGCGATGCCGTCATCAATGGCAATGGTGTTAAACTCGGCGGCAAAGCATCCCAGACGCTCTATCTCCGCCTTTACCATCTGCCCGATTTCGTGCAGGTGTGTATGCCCGGGCACAAACTGGGTGAACGAATTGACCACCGCTATAATCGGCTTACCCATCATCTCTTTCTTCATTCCGTTGGCTACCCACAACGCACGTGCGCCTGCCATGCGCCTGCCTTCGGTACTCATCAAACTACGTAACTCGTGTTTCATATCTGCGTTCTCCTTATTAGTCATTAAGTAAAAAGCCTCTCTCAACTCAGGTGAGAAAGGCTTTCTAACGTATATCCACATTCAACTACATACACGAACCTTCCTCACCTCCTGGTACCACCACGACGTGAATCAAATGCAGGACTGCCAAGTTAATTCGTATATCCGTTGTCATAATCTATCTGTTTTTATCGGTTTTCATTTGCAAAGGTAAAGGGTTTTCCCGAATAAACAAATAAAATGAAAGTTTTTTATCGGGAAAATTTATTATTAGTAAGCATTCTAATCCAATTGTGACATAAACCCCTATCCTAAATCTCCATTTCCAACAGATTTCAGGCAAACAACATACCCGTAACTATAACACAAACGTCCAATTCTGACGCCCCTGTTTCCAGGCAGCACGTCAAAATTGGACGTTTACTCTTAATGCTCAAACCGAATAAAATACCTTTTCTCAGATGCCAATCCTTCTCAGCATTGCCGATACACCTCTGCCACTTGCTGCGCTATGTGGTTCCAGTCGTATTCCGCCATATCGTAGCGCACTTTCCGGTAAGGCTTTTCGATATTCTCCTGCAGCTTTCGGGCAAGCGCGTCTACATCGCCTACAGGGAAATAGCTTTCGTAATCCAAGCCGACTTCCAAATTGGCGGGTATGTTGCTCACGATAACCGGACAGCCGTAGCTCATGGCTTCCAATAAGGCGATGGGCAAGCCTTCGTGGGAAGAAGGAAGCACAAAGCAGCGTGTATGCGTAAGCAGCGAATGAAGCTTCTTCCCCTTGATGAAGCCGGTAAGCACCACGCCGTTCTCCTTTGCCATCTGTTTCAAATGCCGCGAATACTCATCCTCAAAATCCGTATCGCCAGCCAGCACCAATTTTACATCCGAATGGGAATCCTTCATTTTTACGAACGCCTCTATCAGATGATGCAGGTTCTTTTCCGGCACGAAGCGGCACATGCCCAGTACGTACTTGCCTTTCTCTATACCCAACTCTTCGAAATATTCCGGATAATCGCACAGGTCCGGTTCAGGCACCCCATTATATATAAGGTGGCAATCCCGCCGGTTATACTTACGCACGAGTATATCGTTAATCACCTCCGAAATCACAATCACCTCGTTTGCGTATTTCGTCCCCATCCGTTCGCCTAACTTCAGCATTGCCTTGGCGGCGGCCCCCCATTTGTCGCGGTCATAATCGGGGCCGTGATGCGTAAACACTACCTTCATGCCCAGCAGCCTTGCCAACGGAACCAGCAAAGCGGGACCGATGGCATGGATGTGTACGATGTCGGCACGAAGCGATTTCGCTTTCAGTATCGCCCGAAACGTATGAATGATTGCCTCGAAAGATTTCCTCTTCGGGGTCGCTATGTCAACCAGCTTCACCCCTTTGTACTCTTTCAGGCTGTCGTTCACATAGCTCTTCCTGCGTATCACCGTCACGTCAAAGCCCATACCGGCCATGCGTGGGAACAGTTCCTCGCAGTGTGTTTCTACCCCGCCCATGATATTCGGGATACCACGGGTTCCGGTCACTACTATTTTCATAAAAAGCAGATTTATATAGATGGAAATTGAAGGTATGCAAATCACTTTCAACTTCCAATCCCTTACATAAAGAATTAAGTATGATTCGTTATTTTAATGAAGCGTAGAAATCATCCAATCCAATGCATTCTATTTGAGGGAATGTACATTGTTTCAATACATTGAAATGGTGGTCTTCTGTGACAATGAATTTTGCGTTAGCTGCTACCGCGCAATCCACAAATTTATTGTCATCCGGATCTGCGGTTATCAGAGCAAAACTATAATAAGGAGTAAAAAATAAGGTACAAGGATTATTGATAATAAGTTCAATAATGTATTTAGCAGTGTCAATATCCGTAAGCCGTATCAAGACTTCTTCATATTCATTCAATATTTCATTAGATACGCACAATATATTTGTTCCATCAAAAAAGCAATCCCAAATTTTGCGGTATTTACTATGAGGTGGAATGCATTGTATCAAGCTGTTCGTATCTAATACTATCCTGCTCATTCTTTCAGCATTTTCCGAATATCTTTGCCTCTCAATTCATCCAATTTCTTTTGGTCAAGAATGCCGGCATCCCATAACTTGTTTAAACGTTCATCCACTTTCTGGGAAAAATACTTAGTTAAGACTTCTTTTACTTCTTGAAGCCTCTTTTCTGACCCGTCAAAAGCGAACATCGTCAATAGATGTTGTTGTACTGGATTGAATACTGTTGCTGCCATATTCCTTATATTTTCATTCATTTACAAAGAAATGAATTTAATTGCATTTTCGCAAATAACAGCTTCATTATTTTTCAAAAATTCTCCCTCAAATCCCCTTGGCAAGGGTCTTGCCCTACATCACACCACTTGGGTTCAATGCAAGCCGGTTTCCCTTGCATGGAGCGTAGCTTATTCTTCAATGCCCACACTGCCGGATATTTGATGTATTTGTGCATCACCGGGCTTGCCGTACCCACCATCCAGCAGTTCTTCGGGCATTTGCGTACCATGGCACGAACTTTTTGCGCCTGTTCACTTTCCCATATCTCCATAAACGGCTTATCGTGGATATTGCCCATGCTTTCCTTCCAATACCGGTCTTCCAGCCCGTTGCAAGGCATCACTTCGCCCCATGGGTCAATGAAGAAATTCACCATACCCGCTTCGCAAGGCAGCATACGCCGTCCGCCTTCGATATAGTTTATCAGTCCCATATTAAACCAGGCACGGAACCAACTCTTCGGATGTTTCTCCTGCAACTGCCATTCTATCAGTTGCTTGAAGTTATTCGTCACCTCCTCCTTATTCGTAATCACGTTGTCGCTCTTATGGAAATAGTACGAATTATGGAAAGCCGCCGTGGCAAACTCCATGCCCAATGACAAGGACAACTGATAAAGCGAAAGCATATCCTTCGAGTTATGGTTGGAGACCGTACAGCCGAAACCGATATCCTTCAGCCCCATGTGCTTTAAGGTAAGCAGGGTGCGCAGCCCCTTGTCAAAACCGCCCGCATGGCCGCGCAGTTCATCATTCTTCTGGCTCAATCCCTCAATCGAAATACGGATGCCGATATTCGGGAATTTTTTGGCAAGCGCCACTACACGGTCTTCAAACCATCCCGAGGTAGAGATAACAATACGCGGCGAATGCTTGTAGCACTCTTCCACTATCTCGTCGAGGTCTTCACGGATAAAAGGTTCGCCTCCGGTCAGGTTGATGAACTTCAACTGTGGCAACGACTTTAAATCCGTAGCTTTGATTTCTTCCTGCCGGTTGGTAGGATTCTTCCAGATATTACACATCTGGCAACGCATCGGACAACGATACGTCAAAATGATACTTGCGTCTGTGGGACGCGGAATTTGATTGTTAGCCATTATGTTATTATGTTTTTTATAATTACTGATAAACTTTCATGATTTGTTGGTAATAGTGTTCCGCATTATAATGCTCCTGTGCTGTATGGGCAATCATGTCATAATCGAATGTAGCGTGATACATGGCTTGGATTTTTTCTTTCAAATCCCCGACATTCCGGCTTTCGAAACACATGCCTGTTACTCCTTCCATTATCAGTTCCGGAATGCCGCCGATACGTGCGCCCAATACAGGTGTGCCCAAACATTGAGCCTCTATCACCGATAACGGATTATTCTCATACCATTCCGAAGGTATGACTGTGAAGCGGGCTTTACCTACAAGCTCCTTTATTTCATCCCATTGCTTGAATCCCACAAATTCAATATTGCCTTTATGCTTTTCATTCTCTTTCCTTAATTCCTCATCCAACGGTCCGCCTCCGATTATTTTCAATTGATACGGCAACTGGCTGGCGGCTTCCACCAATGTCTTTACCCCCTTTTCGTGAGAAAGCCTTCCGATAAAACAATAATAATCTTCTTTTTCGGTATACGTTGGCTTTTTGCATTTCTCTACATCAATGAAATTACAAAGCGTTTTCAACTTTTCTTCCTTAAAACCTCCTTGCGCCATTTTGTCCGCTATAAACTGGCTTGGGCAAATAAACAAATCGGTACAAGCTTCCAGCCGCTGGCGGTTCCACACTACAGCTTCCTTATAACCAATCCACGAAGCCAAAGCAGAGCCTTTCATGCATTTATACGTCTTGCAGAATGTTTTATCACCCCCGAAGCATTGTTCGCAAATATCTTCCCCATTACGCAAACAATCGTATCGAGGACACAACAGCTTGTAGTCGTGCAGTGTCCATGCCACTTTGATGCCTCTGCGGTGCGCCAGTTCGGCAAGGATGGGCGAAAGCTGCGTATGGATGTTATTCAGATGCACCACGTCCGGCTGGAAATCATCCAACAGCCTATTGAATTTCCGTTTCACCTCTTCCGAACCGAACGGCCGGGTAAAAGCCATCAGCTTGCTCATGTTTTGCGGGAAATACCGTTTCCAGGGCGTATCCAAGTTTTCCGGATAATCCATCGCGAACACAGCCGTTTCATGCCCGTGCGCTTTCAGCAATTGTTCCAGATTGAGCATATAAACGCAATCACCGCCTCGGCGGTAATAAAATTTATTAACAAGTAAGATTTTCATGATGTTGTAATATAAAGATACGAGAATATTGTCACGTGGGCAAGGCACACGCGAAATTAGGCCATACGAAGGCATTGCTTGCTTTGCAAGCCCAATGTCAGGCAAGATGTTTCTGCAAGAAGCCTGTTAAGGTAACCAAAGCTTCAGCATTCAAGTTCCAATGATTACGGTTCAAGTAATCCCGGTTCTTTTCTTTGATTTTTTCTTTTTCCGATTTTGATTTACCTACCAATGCTTCAAGATAAGCATAAATTTTGGTTTTCTTGGCAGGAAGAGTCAAAGGCTCTCCGTTTCTCCAAGGTAAATCTATTTTTCCCAAAGCCTGTTCATAATTGTTCCAACAATCCATGATAGGTTGGTTTTCCATATGAATGATTTGTTCCAATAAGTCCTCCAATTCGCCTATATTTGCATTATTGGGGAATAAAAACAATTCAAAATCAACATGATTACGCTCTTTCCATGCCAGTAGTTCAGAACGGCGTTGATTAAAATCATCATCAGCATCAAAGATGACAAGGTTAATTCCTCCATCTGCCGAAGTTCTTTTCATTTGATTCAGGTAAGTATTCTCTGTAGCAGGAGACATCAGTTTTGTACATCCGTCTGTTTTTATGACACATTCCGGCAAGACCGGAACATGAAAAATATGTTCCAATAACTGTTCGATGAACCGTTTATCGGCAATTCCTTCTACAAATATGCTGTACATTTCCTTCATCGCCTGATTTCTATCTCGTTATCAATAGCGTTATCCAAATTCGAATAATCATAACAATATGCCTGGAAACCTTCCTTTTGGGTTTTTGCGATAGTATAGACATTCGCCAAATCCTGAAACTCTTCATGTTCTTGCATGACATTTCTCAACCCCAACAGGCAATCCCAATTATGTGTTGTGACGAATAACTGAATATCATGCTTCCCGATGAATTGTAGAATAACTTTCCACATTAACTTGTGTGCGCTGTAGTGCATACCGTTATCTATTTCGTCTATCAATACAATGTTGCAGCTTTCATAAGCAATCGCCGAAATGATGCTAATCATCCGTCTGACTCCATCCCCAGCCATACCGATAGGCAATAATTCCTGCAAATCTTTTATTTTAAGATACAGCCCGTCAGGCAATGCTTCTATAGATTCAATCGAAGCGTCGAAATCATGTAAAGCGTCTACCACCCATTGTTTCCTGTTACGTTTCACCAACAACGAAAAATTGGCAGCAGCCGAACTGTCATTCTTGTCTACCGGTATAAACAAAGCATTTATATTTTCTTTATAGCCGGGAGCATCTGTTTGTTGAAGAGAACCGTCGTTTTTGGCAACCAACTTCGTATGAAAATCAAATTGCCCTTCGCCTTTTATATCAAAATCAAAATTTAGTTGTCTGATGGCAGAACGGCTTAACGAATTGTTCGATGAAGCATCACTCTCGTCGCTTGTCATTGCCGGAGCGAATGTCAATCTTCTTGTAACATCGCCTATCGCTCCTTTTAATAAAGGCTTATTGGTAAAATCTACATTATGAAATAAATACCGGGCCGTATCAATGTTGTTTGTCAGCAAAGTCCTCAGATAGTTTACCCGATTGGATATCAACGGATTCGACATACCGGCCAGCATAAACACAGCTTCCAATATAGAAGTCTTTCCTACATTGTTAGCACCCACAAACACATTCAGTTTGCGTAAGTTTTCTATTTTCAGGCAATCAAATCCCCTGAAATTAGTGATTTCTATTTCACTGAAACGGCTTTCCATACCTTGAGGTTTTTATTTTCACTGACAAATATACGGAATTCTCTTTTTCTACGCAACAAGAATAAAGTAGATTCTATAATGAATATCCGCATTTCACCTATTAACCGACAAGGACAATCCGTTGGATTCCACATACACTTCCGTAAAGCATAACAATCGATCAGGCCTATACATACTAGTCCGGCACTACCGGAACTTACCACGCAATTAACCCTATTCAAGGATACAATTTAATGTATCCGGCAAAGCAACAGACTGCCTCGCCGGATAACTTGGATGTTTGCAAAATTCATTTAAAAACTTTTTCCAATCATTTCAAAAATAGCTCCTTAGAATAAGCATAAAATCATTTTTTTGATTCTCTTGATTGAATTAAAGGTTTATGTACAAACTTATCATCTTGAAGAGACAAAAGGAAGCGTTTCTTCTCTTCGTCTCCCATACGACCCGATTTCAAATTCGATGTCTGTTTCAGATTTTCATACCACTGCTCTGTATATCCTATATGACGAATTGGATTACCAGCAACCATATACCCATCAGGAATACTCTTTGTTACCACTGAACCAGCACCAATGATTACATTATTTCCGATTGTAACACCAGGCATTATTTTACAACCTTCTCCGATAGAGACATAATCACCAATCTTTATTTTACCAAAGTAATCTAAATCTGGATCATTATGCAATATCTGTAAACAATATATTCCACCATGTGTAAAAAATTCACAATCTTTTGCAATCCTACAATAGTTGCCTATTTCTATCAAATACCCTTCTTTTGCAGATATATGACAAGGAGAAATCATACACCCTTTTCCTACCTTTACACCTTTTGAGCGTAAATATTCAATTGGAGTTTTATACACTCCTGAAATAAGAAACTGCTTAAATTTTGAACGATTAATCATTTTTTTATCAGTTTATAATAATATATAAATATTTGTTTAGGTGTTTTTTTGCTAAATATCATTTTCAAACTATTACGTTCTGCTAATGATAAAA
This sequence comes from uncultured Bacteroides sp., assembly GCA_949296855.1. Classification (GTDB taxonomy): domain Bacteria; phylum Bacteroidota; class Bacteroidia; order Bacteroidales; family Bacteroidaceae; genus Phocaeicola. The sequence goes on from CASFRN010000094.1 coordinate 17,684, forward strand.
CAGAATAAACATTAGGTTTTTTCAATCCTATGGATTTTACAAAATGATATAATATCTCCAAGTTAAGAGACAAAAAGATTATAATCCAAACGACTATATATAAGTACCATTTTCCTTCTGAATAAAAATGTAACAATCCTTTACGTCCAGCAGGCAATGTTGCTGTTTTGATTATCGATATAGACTGACCTCCTGTCATCCCCTCCAAATGTATAATTTTAGATTTTGTTTCTACCCAACATTCATATCCAATTTTATTTAACTTCGTTGATAAAGCAATATCCTCTGGAGAAAAGAAATAATACTCATCAAACCATCCTACATTTTTAAATATTTCTGTTTTTATCATAAAAGCAGCACCTAAAATATTATAACTTCGGAATAATCCGGAACCATTCGTCCATTTTCTATCTTTTTTCAATCGTATTCTTAGAAATGAAAGCAAATACGTGTACCAATTCATTGGAGGACGCCCACAAACTGCAATTTTTTTATTTCTATCCAAAATTAATGGCGAAATAATTGCAACATTATCAGAAGAACTATCAAAAGCATCGACCAAGTAATCTATCGTTCCTTGCAATAGAATTGTATCATCATTTACCACAAAGCAATATTTACCTTTAGCTTGTCTCAACGCTAAATTATTGTTTTCAGAAAATCCACGAATTTCATTACTTTCAATGAAAGTCACCCAAGGGAAATCATGCTTCACCATTTCAAGGTTCTCCTTTGAGAACAAATAAGCCACAACAAGTGTCTCGCATGACACAGTAGTGTTTTTCCTGATGCTATTCAAACATGGATAAAGATTTTTCAGATTGTTCATGCAAACAATCACGATGGAAACTTGTATACTGTTCATTTTTAGATTTTTTAAGATTAGAATTATATCGAATAAAGTTTTAGAGCACCGATAATCATATCCCTTGTCCCTTATTTTGTATAAACTCTATTGATTATGGCAATTGTTCTACCATTTTTTTTCAAACATAAATAAGCAAATATCAATAATATAATCATCATATTTCCACTCTCATTTTGATAATCAGGAATGAATATTCCTTTTGCATAATATGCTGAAACTATAATTGTTAAAATGAGAAGAATAACAGAAGCCTTCCTCCTACAACCATAATTTTTCTTAAATTTATAATTTATCCAAACAGCAATAATAAAAGGTAAAAAAAATCCCATATTCATAACCCAAGAGCCAGCAGCAGAATAAAAGACATATACAGGGTGAGGCCAATGATATTCGGAAGAAATATAATCATCATAAACTGTTGATCCATTTCGTGTAGTTCCATCGTCATAAGGTAAACCTAAAACTCTTCTGAATAATGTCAACTGCCGATAACCATACCATGGCTCTTTTAAATCTGGATATACCAAATTCATAAAATTTAATTGTGCTTCTCCTGCATACCTCAATGTTGCAAAAGTAGCAACAACAGAATCACCTTGCTTTTCAAAACGAGCAAAAGTTATTGCTGAAAAAACAAGATACACACCCAATATGGATATTGTCCCCCATTTCTTTATAACTTTCATTACTTTCTTATCAATATATGGATAAAAAAAGAATAATATAATAAATATCTCAATAAAAGAAAAAATAATCGTTCCTCTAGAAACAGCAGATAAAATTGTATTAATCTTAAACAAGGCATATACAATCAAAGAATATTTATCCCATCTTGTAGATTTTCCTAATAAAAAATAATTGATACATGGCAAACATAAAAGAAATATGGTCATTCCACCAAATATCCTTGAAATAAGGTTTATCACAACGAAAGAAGAAGCTCCTGTATTATCTCCATATTGTTCATTACGCAAATTAGCCAAATCATTACTTCCACTAAAACTAATTATAGAAGATGGCAAACAAACGAGAACATAAACAGCCAAACACACAACTAGTATCTTTTGCCACTTCAATATTAGCCTTTCATTATAAAAAGTAAGAAACTGCAAATCATCCAACTTTGCATTAGAAAAAGTAGTAATAAAAATGGTATTAAGAACAAACAAATAAATTGAAGCTTCTAATGTTGATTCTCCAACAGCAGTAAAAGAGGCTTCATATAAAGGAAAATTAAATAACAAATATGAAGAAATAGCTGAAAACATATATAATAAAGACAGGAATGTACTCAGATTCCTAAATTTATATTTCTTCCAGCAAAAAACAAATAAGACTATATAAAAACACATATTTGTCAAAACAACCGTACTTTCTTCCATCAATTATTTCATGTATTTTGGATTAAACATCTGTATAAGAAGTTCGATAACGGATATGCCTTCTCGCTTTATTTTAAGCAAATACCTTATAAATATTTTAAGATCTTTCTTTAAAAGTAATACCATCAGACCCCGAATAGGCATTGGTTTTATATTATATCCGTGCTTTCTTTCAAAGAGTTGAACACGTGTTTCAACATACAATCGCGTTAACAACTTATCAATATCATTCGCAAAATCAAAACTTAGTGATCCTGTTCTTAATGTCACAACATAAAGAGGTTTATTGACAACTTTAATATCATTAGCAAGACAACCACTGACAACAGAAAAATAATGGTCATTGTCTACTCGTGTTTCATCAAACTTAATGTGATTGTTCTTTATTAGCTCGTGCTTAACCATTTTACCCCAAGGTTCACAATAAAGACACCGAAATAATGAACTGTCACGTGTTTTAGTGTAATCCTCAAACAACTTGTCTTTAGCATTATTCCTACTAGCCAACTTACTTATATCATCAGACATTACACTTTTTACGTTGAAGTAAACAATGTCAGCATCACAGTCATAATTTTCATCAAGTAATTTTATGAAATCTTTCACATAAAAATCATCAGCATCCGCAAAAAGCACCCACTTACCTGTTGCATATTGCAAACCTATATTACGTGCATATCCTGCCCCTCGTCCCTGTTTGGTTAAACATATTTGCACATTCTTTCGATATAACCTCGGATACTGCAACTTATATTTATCCGCATAAGGACTATTATCGTCTACAACTATAACTTGTATGTCATCTTGTTCCGGTATTGACTCAAGACAGCGTAACAATAAATCTGGAGTATTATAGTGTGGAATAATGATTGAATATCTTATATTTGACATTGAATTGCATAATTAAAAAGGATTTTGAATCTTCCATCAGGAATATTTTCACCTATTTTTTAAACATTCCATTTACAAAAATCACATCCTATAAATTATTCGATATAAGTTTCAACTCTGTTTTATTCAAAACAGTTGTTCTATTAGGTATTGATTTTCCTGAAACCAACGTACCGAAACCGACGACACACCGTTCACCTATTGTCGTTCCTTTTAATATAGCAACATTTTCTCCTATCCATGTATCACTGCCGATATGTACAGGTGAAGTTCTTGGTTTTTCAGAAACATCACGTTTCAAATAAAGTTTTTTCCAACGTTCCCTGCGTTGCTCTATCCGCTCAAATTCATGGGTATTTGTATCCCATATCTTAACATTATAACTAATTGCTACAAAATCACCAACAGTCACATTTTCATCACAACGAATTTCGGAATATTCATTCAAATTTATGTAATTACCAAAATGTAATTGTCCGCCAAATCTTACCCAAATTCTCTTCATCCTCAATCGATTATGAGTTCCAAAACTGACATTGCTTTTATTTGAAATCGACACCATACAACGCATTGGCATTCTCCCACTTTCTACGATGCTCTCTTCCCCTATATTCAAAGAACTATTGTTACAAACTATATTTGCATTTACAATACTCACTTTGTTGGATATTATTACTTTAGAATATTCAGACACATGTATTTTCGAATGCCTAATCCTAACATTTTTACCTATCTTCAATGTCGAATTATGACTTACATAAACATAAGAGCCATGGAGAAGATATTTCCACTTCAAACCTCTTAAATGCTCTAATACATCAATTAAACTTCTCATATACTTTAGTTCTAATTTTAAATACCAGACTACGAATGTGTTCACGTTCACTACCTTGAAGTGATAAATAATATGTCGATAATATGAATGCAGTAAAAGACGCAATTATCGTTATGATAATCCTGTATTTTATTGTTACTGTTTCAATTATCAGATAACATGTTCCACATGTTATTATGATTGGAGGAATAACACGAAATAAAACTTTTCTAAAATAACACCAAACGTTTAATCCCATATATTTGTTAGCTAATATCATTCTCATTACCCCTGCTAATAATTCAACAACTGCATACAAAATGACCACCCAATAAACAGAATAACCCAATTTCAGAACTATATATCCTAACGGTAATATTAACAACTTGATAAAACCGACAAATATAGATGAGACCCTAACAAGTTTGCAAGCCTGAAATCCTGAATTTATACCAACAGTCAATTGGTCACACATTATTGCTACTAATATAAGATTACAAAACAACACCGTATGCTCTGGAACCTCTTTTAGCCAAAATCCCATTATTGTATTCATCTCAAACATACATGGAATTGCAAAAAAGGCTAATAATAAAAAACTATATTTACAAGCTGAATTAGCTAGACCCAACATATATTGATGATTACCTGCTCCCTCGGCTTTCATTATTTGAGGATTGATACTTCTCAACATTGTTGCAGAGAAAAAATTTAATTGTGAAGAAACTTGATTCGCAACAGCATACGCAGCATTAACTGTTGGTCCTCTGAATATATTAAGTAATACCGCAACTCCTTGATTTTTGCAAATACCAGTAATCGAGCCAACGATATTCCAGCCTGCAAATCCACCCATATCTCGCAACAAATTTACATCTACTTGTCTGCATGAAAAATGACGACATTCGTCAAACTTTTTATGGCAAATCACATAATAGTAGAAAAAAGATAAGATTGTTATACATCCCATACAAATTCCATACACAAGCAAACGGTCTGCAGATGTATATGTTATATAAATAGCAAGAAGCAACTTTTCAAAAGACTCTAATATTGATATTACAGCAATATAAATCATTTTTTCATTAGCATTTATTGCCGCTGAATATGGAACAGAAACAAACGTGAAGAATACAGACATCGATGCAAAATGGAAAACTATATATGCCACCTCCATTCTATTGCTTGGTATTTGCAAATAAGTTTTCAATATATACCCACCAAAAAGTTCAAGTAATACAACTATAAGAATACCAGCAAAAATATGCAATAAGAGACTGTTATTAAATATTTTTACCAACTTTGACTTTTCATCTTTGCCTTGATAAAAAGACAAATATCTTTGCGTAGATACAGTTAATGACGCATTTAAAAAAGACAACATGGAGACCACTCCCATTATCACATTGAAAATGCCATAATCTACTGCACCCAATGATGCTAAAACCAAGCGAACCGAATATAACGATATCAATATCGTTACACCCATCTTAACATATAAAATCGAGGTATTAAATATGACCCTATTACTAGCTTTCATATTATATTTATAAAAACGAATAAAAAAGCTTGCTTTTACATTATATTACCACTACATTTCATACCGACGAACTATTATTAATCACATCTACACATCTAAATCCATTTATTTAAGCGAGTAGAACTAATAATAGGACGAACGACAGCAAGAACTATTACAACTGACAAGAATACAGAAGCCAATAAAGACCATCCTGAAAACGAAGTATAATTAACTATAAAACGGTTCACAATAATCAAAACAGGCCAATGAAATAAAAACCAATACATAGAATCACGCCCTATAACAGTAAATGGATATACATTAGTCTTTATTTTATGAGCCAAAAAATTGAATACTATTATTGCAGCAGGTGCATATAAATACCATAATGGTATAATTCCTGTTTTCATTACATTAACCCTAAAATCAACTGTGGATGGATATATAAACGATATAAAATATAATAATAAAGCTACAATAAAAACATTTGATTCAAAATGTTTGTTTTTCATATAATATCCCAACCCATAAAAGAATGTTGCAGGAAAGAAATTCATCACATAATAAGGATGAAGAAAGCCATATTCATATTGACTGTTAATCAAACATAACAAAACACCAATGATGCCACAAAATATCCAACCATAACCTCTAAAAGATTTTAATGTAATTGAAGAAAATGTTCTAACTAATAATAACGTAACAAGAAACCACATAGGTAATACCCCGCCATTTGTTCCACCATCCCAAACAGTCTGCTTTATGGGAGATAAGATATAATGTATCCAATCATTGTCTCTGTCCCAATATAGACATACGGCATTTAGCAAAAAGCCTATAATCCAAAATAAGACATACGGACGCCATAATTTTTTGAATGTGTGTAAGAACATATTTTTGACCGTTACATGTTCTTTATGAAACATACCTGACTTATAGAAAAACCACCCCATAAAACAAGAAAATATAATAGATAACCATTCTTTATATAAAGCACTTTTTGTCATATGAGTCAATTGACAACAATGCATAAATATCATATAAACTATCAAAACACCTGCAATTGTATCAAGATATGTAATCCTTTTTTCTTGTTTTTCCATATTTCATTTTTAGTTTTTATGGTTACAGTACGAAGTAGCAACATCCAAATTGGGCTATTCAACACAAACGTTTACACAGTATAAGTGGTAATATCTTAAATACTATGAACAAATAACAGATATATGAACCTGCGTACAATAATTTCTATCTCCACACTACATATACATAATATTCACAAGAAGCACCCATCGTATCCTTCAGACTTTCTTCCCCATCTTTTTCATTGTCGCATCTATCAGCAACAGAAGAAAGACACTCATCAATTAATATAGCTTCGACATAACTGACAAATTCTTTTGATTTTGAAGTGTACAATACTTCAATATTGGGATATTTATCTCTATAATCAGGCGAATTGTGTCGTGCCTCAGGATTACTCGTTTTCCCAATTTTGAATGATGTACATTGGTTTACAATATCGTTCAAATGACCAATCATTCTATCGAATCTGCTAAAATACATAACCATAAGCCTTAAATTTTACTGTTAATCTCTTCTAAATATGTCTCTTGTATAAACTTTCTCTTTCACATCATCCAGACAAGCATCATACCGGTTGGCGATAATCGCCTGGCTTTGCGCTTTGAAAGCGTCTAAGTCATTCACCACCTTGCTACCGAAGAACGTGCTTCCATCCTCCAACGTCGGTTCGTAGATGATTACTTCCGCACCTTTCGCCTTTACCCGCTTCATCACGCCTTGGATGCTGGATTGGCGGAAATTATCGCTGTTCGACTTCATTGTCAGGCGGTATACGCCGATGACACACTTGCGCTCTTCCGAAGGGTTGAAGTCCCCACGGTTGTAATAATCATAATAGCCTGCCATGTGAAGCACACGGTCGGCAATGAAGTCCTTGCGGGTGCGGTTGCTTTCCACAATCGCCTGAATCAGGTTTTCGGGCACATCGGCATAGTTGGCCAGGAGCTGTTTCGTATCTTTGGGTAAACAATAACCGCCGTAACCGAACGAGGGGTTGTTGTAATGCGTGCCGATGCGCGGGTCGAGGCAGACGCCGTTGATGATGGCTTGGGTGTCCAGCCCTTTCATCTCGGCGTAGGTGTCCAGTTCGTTGAAGTAGCTGACACGCAAGGCCAGGTAGGTGTTGGCAAAGAGCTTCACCGCTTCGGCTTCGGTCAGACCCATGAAGAGGGTGTCGATGTTCTCCTTTATC
>CASFRN010000095.1 GCA_949296855.1 uncultured Bacteroides sp.
GGCATTTCCACTTCTGTGATGAGGAAGATAGCGGGCTATCTGACGAAGAACAGAAGCGGAAAGGACCAAAAAATCGCCCAAAGCACACACGAAAACGGATACATCAAGCCAAGAAAAACTTTTCGTAGAAATTCAAAACAATTTCTAATAGTTAATAACGGCAAGCGAAGCATTTACCGGTTGTTCATTATTAATTATTAACTATTTAAGTCTGTGGTGAGTTTATTCCCATCCTATGAAGATTCTTTGGATTGACCTAAATAGTTCGTATGCGCATTCTTCGTTGGCATTGCCTGCCCTGCAAGCCCAACTTATCGGTCATGCCGAAATTGAATGGGACATCGTTTCGGCGACTATCAACGAAAATCCGGGCATGACGAGCACCGAAGTCTTCCGCCGGAAACCAGACATCGTAGCCGCTACATGCTGGCTTTTCAATCACGAAACATTACTTCACACTTTGGGACGTATCAAAGCCCTGCTTCCCGATTGTTGCATCACCCTGGGAGGTCCCGAATTTCTTGGGAATAACGAACCGTTCCTGCGCAATTATCCTTTCGTAAATTGTGTGTTCCGAGGCGAAGGAGAAGAAACTTTTGCCCAATGGCTGGAAATATGGAACCAACCCCAAGCATGGCATACCATAGAGGGCTTATGCTACATAGACCATGCTTCCGTCTATCACGATAACGGAAGGGCACAAGTAATGCGTTTCGACCGGCTTGTTCCGCCCGAAGAAAGCCCTTTCTTCAATTGGAGCAAACCATTCGTGCAACTGGAAACCACCCGAGGATGTTTCAATACCTGCGCCTTTTGTGTAAGCGGAGGCGAGAAACCTGTACGCACCCTCCCGATTGAAACCATCCGGAAACGTATCGAATTGATTCAAGCGCATCACATCGGGAACATCCGTGTGCTCGACCGCACTTTCAACTACAATGCCCGCCATGCCCATGCTTTGCTCGACTTGTTCCGCGAGTTTCCCGACATCCGTTTCCACTTGGAAGTGCATCCAGCCCTCCTGACCGAAGAGTTGAAGAGTGAGCTGGCATCAATGCCCACCAGACAACTCCATTTAGAAGCAGGCATCCAAAGTTTGCATCAAGAAGTATTGGACGTGTGCCAAAGACATGGGAAATTAGAACATGCATTAGAAGGATTAAAATACCTCTGTTCCCTGCCCAACTTGGAAACTCATGCCGACCTGATAGCGGGATTGCCTCTCTACCGGCTGGAAGAGATATTCGAAGATGTCCGGACATTGGCTTCCTATCGGGCGGGCGAAATCCAATTGGAATCCCTCAAGCTTCTGCCCGGCACCGAAATGCGCCGGAGTGCCTCAGAGTTAGGCATCTGCTATGCTCCTTTCCCACCCTACGAAGTACTGAGCACCAACGAAATCACCCCCGACGAACTTCAGACCGCACGCATGCTTTCACGCCTCATAGACGGATTCTATAATGCCCAACCTTGGCAAGAAATTACCCGCCGGCTGATAGTGGAAGTATCCGAGTTCCTGCACCGGTTCTTGGATTACCTCATCCGCATCGGCGTCATCGACCAACCCATGAGCTTGGAACGCCGGGGCATCCTGCTCTATAAGTTTTGTAAAGAAAACTATCCGACATACGAAACCGACATGACCTTGGCATGGATAGAAGCGGGAATGTCGCTCAAGAAGGAGCCTGCCTTCCGCATCCGCACCAAACACGTATTGCCTCCCGATGCATGGGAGCCCATCTATGGCACTTACCACGAAGAATTACGCCTCTGCATGCTCCCGCCACTCGAAGGGGAAAATACGACCTATTGGTTCGGTTTCGAGCCTGAATCGCAACAGACCCGACCCGTATTCAAAGCGATAGTTAGAGAACAGCCACCGCTATAAACTATTCATTATTAACTATTAATTCTCATAAAACCATGAACCGAATTTGCCGACTTTTCAACATCAAGTACCCCATCATCCAAGGCGGAATGGTGTGGTGCAGCGGCTGGCGATTAGCTTCAGCCGTAAGCAACGCCGGAGGGCTGGGCTTGCTGGGAGCAGGCTCAATGCACCCCGAAACCCTACGCGAACACATCCGTAAGTGTAAGGCAGCTACCGACAAACCTTTCGGAGTGAACGTCCCGCTGATGTATCCCGAAATAGAAACCCTGATGCAAATCATCGCCGATGAAGGCGTGAAAATCGTTTTTACCTCGGCTGGAAGCCCCAAGAAATGGACTGACTGGCTTCACGAACGGGACATCCTCGTAACACACGTGGTAGCATCCTCGAAATTTGCAGCCAAGTGTGAAGAAGCCGGTGTAGACGCTATCGTAGCCGAAGGATTTGAAGCAGGAGGACATAACGGACGGGAAGAAACCACCACAATGTGCCTCATTCCAGCCATACGCCGCTCGTGCACCCTGCCCTTGTTGGCAGCCGGCGGAATCGCCACGGGCGAAAGTATGCTTGCCGCACAAGCCTTGGGAGCCGACGGCGTGCAGATAGGAACCCGTTTCGCCCTGACCGAAGAAAGCTCCGCCCACTTCTCGTTCAAAGACCGATGCCTGCGCCTGAACGAAGGCGACACAATACTTACCCTGAAACAACTCTCTCCTACCCGATTGGTAAAAAACGATTTCTACAAACGGGTGGAAGAAGCCGAACTCCACGGTGCCTCCGCCGATGAGCTTCGGGAACTATTAGGACGCGGACGAGCCAAACTAGGTATCTTCGAGGGAGACATTTTCGAAGGGGAAATCGAAATCGGACAAGCGGCATCCTTAATTCACCGCTTGCAATCGGTAGAGGAAGCGATGAAAGAACTCATCGAGGACTATAACGAAGCACTTGCCCGTCTGCAAAACAAAAAACCGTTATGAACGAATCAAAGAAAATGATACAGATATTTTATTTAAGAAACTAATCGAAATTATCTTATAGCACACAGATGAAACCGATTTTCACAGATTATTCCTATCTATAATATCTGTGGCCATCTGTAAAATCAGTGTCATCTGTGTGCTATGATAAAACAGCCTCTAAATGAAGAATAAAAAAAATGAAGAATCCCATGCAGCGGAGGATTCTTCATTTTTCATTTTTTATTGGTGTTGTTCACGCAACAGGTCGTTCACGGTCTTCACCGGATTGAATGTGCTGAGAGGCACTTCCACGAATACCGTACTCCAGTCGCTCATTGAACCGTTCCACAAACCCGGGAGTTCAAGCGCTTTCAGATCCTTACCGTTCTTCGACTTATACGAAATAAAGCCCGTAGCCTTATCCACATGCTCCAACAAATTAAACCTATTGCCCTTATAGTCGCGCACAGCACATACCAAGTCTACCGGATTAAAGTGCGTGCCTTTCTCAAACATCGCTTTCTTTTCAGGATCCTTCATGTCAATTTGCGAGCTTTCCAAAATTTGGAGCGACACGGTTCCGTCGGGATTATATGCCAAGAACGGACCTCCGCCCGGTTCGCCCACATTCTTCACCATACCGCACACGCGCATCGGACGGTTCAGCTTCTTACGCAGGTAGATAACAAGGTCGGCGTCTTCCATATCCTTGATGTCTTCCTTGCGGCAACGCAATTGTTGCTGCACGAAGCGGATGATTTCTTCCAATTGTTCATGGCTGTAATGCCCGCTGTCTAATAATTCCAAATAATCGAACGCTTGTTTTTGAAGCGTCACCAACACACCCGCAATGAGCTTCTTGTAAGTCACGGTATCGGCTTTCAGGCGATCGGGCACCACATTGTCGATATTCTTGATGAACACGATATCGGCATCCAAATCATTCAAGTTCTCGATTAACGCTCCGTGACCGCCCGGGCGGAAGAGCAGCTTACCTTTATCGTCGCGGAAAGGTTTGTTTTCCATATCAGCCGCAATCGTATCGGTGCTGGGCTTCTGTTCGGAGAACGATACGCTGTATTCCACGCCGTATTTCTGAGCGTACTCAGCCACCTTAGCATCCACCAATTTGGCGAAAAGGGCACGGTGCTCGGCAGAAACGGTGAAATGCACGTTCACTTTACCCGTCTTTCCTGCGGCATAAAGCGCGCCTTCCACCAAATGTTCTTCCAGCGGAGTGCGTACCCCGTCGGCATAGCGGTGGAACTTGAGCAAACCTTTCGGAAGCGAACCGTAGTTCAAGCCTGCGCTTTCCAACAAGTTGCTTACGATGGCCTTGTAGTTCTTTTCTGCCAACAACGCATCAATGTCCTTGCCCGTGTTGTCCAAACATACCGCATTCAAGTCATTGTAGAAAGCGAAGCTATGAATGTGGTCGAAGAACTTCTTCTCAAAGTCGGTGGCAGGCGCATCGTAATCGGCTCCTAAGAATTCGAACATATTCTTGAACATACGGCTTGCCGCGCCCGAAGCGGGAACGAATTTCACAATCTTACGGTCGCCGTCCTTGTAAGCATCCCACGCCGCCAAGTATTTCTTCTGCATACTCTCGTCTGCCGTCATGATGCCTCCATTCTCTACCGATGCCGCAGCGGCAAGGCGCAAGTAAGGGAATCCGTGTTCGAAACAAGCCAGTTGTTCTTCAATCTGTTGCTCAGAAATTCCTTTCTTAGCCAACAATTCTTTGTCTTCGTGTGTTAACATACAGGTTATAAATTTTAAAAGTATAATGAAAATATAAATTGTCCGTGCTTTCAAATCGCACCCCAAAAATATAAAAAAATCCGTAAACATTGCACGGATAACAAAGAAAAAAGTAACTTTACGAACGAAAATAAAAAATGAAGAATGAAAGAATGACGAATAAACACTTTTCCTCCGCACGGAATCCTTCATTCTCAATTCTCCATTAAAAAAACTACAATTATGGAAGAGCAAACATTTTTCACACCGCAAGAACATAAAGAGCTTATCTCGCTTTACAGACATCTTTTGCGCCTCTCGGGCGAAACGTTGCAAAAAAACGACCTGCACAACCTGAAACGAGACCTCGTCCGGGTCATGTCGGTTGCCCCGATACCCCGAAACGCTTTCGGGATGAACCCCGTCATCAAGGATATGCAGACCGCTATCATCGTAGCGGAAGAAATCGGAATGCGCCGCGCATCCATTCTTGGCATCATGCTACACGAACCGGTGAAATACCAGCTGTGCACCCTCGGTGCCGTGAGCCAAACTTACGGCGAAGACGTAGCGGGCATCATCAGCGGACTGGTCAGAATCAACGAACTGTACGAGAAAAGTCCCGCCATCGAGTCGGAGAATTTCCGAAACCTGCTCCTCTCCTTCGCCGAAGATATGCGCGTCATCCTCATCATGATAGCCGACCGCGTTAACCTGATGCGGCAAATCAAGGACAGTCCCAACGACAAGGCACGGCTGGCTGTATCGAATGAAGCCGCCCACCTCTACGCTCCTTTGGCGCACAAGTTAGGACTCTATAAACTGAAATCGGAACTGGAAGACCTGTCGCTGAAATACACCGAACACGATGTATATTACTTCATCAAGGAAAAGCTGAACGCCACCAAAGCCGCACGAGACCGCTACATAGCCTCCTTCATCGAACCTGTCAAACGGAAGTTGGAAGAAAACGGGCTGAAATTCCACATCAAAGGACGCACCAAAACCATCCATTCCATCTACCAGAAGATGAAGAAGCAGGGCTGCCCCTTTGAGGGTGTATACGACCTCTTCGCCATCCGCATCATCCTCGACTCTCCTCTTGAGAAAGAAAAACAGGAATGCTGGCAGGTGTACTCCATCGTGACCGATATGTACCTGCCTAACCCCAAACGTCTGCGCGACTGGCTCTCCGTACCCAAAAGCAACGGATACGAATCGCTCCACATCACCGTGATGGGTCCCGAAGGCAAATGGGTGGAAGTGCAGATACGTACCGAACGCATGGACGAAATAGCCGAAAAAGGGCTTGCAGCCCACTGGCGATACAAGGGCATCAAGGGTGAAACGGGATTGGACGAATGGCTCAATTCCATCCGCGAGACTTTAGAAAACGCCGATGCCGACACAGAAACCATCGACCAGTTCAAACTCGACCTATACAAGGACGAAGTGTTCGTGTTCAGCCCCAAGGGTGACCTCTACAAGCTGCCCCAAGGAGCCACCGTACTCGATTTCGCCTTCGCCATCCATTCCAACTTAGGGTGCCGCTGCGTAGGAGCGAAAGTGAACGGGCGAAACGTGCAACTCCGCCATACGCTGAACAACGGAGACCAAGTGGAAATCATGACTTCCGCCACCCAGACACCCAAGCGCGACTGGCTGAATTTCGTCACAACCTCGAAAGCCCGCAACAAGATACGACAGGCACTGAAAGAACTGGCCGCCCGCCAAACCGAATTCGCCCGCGAAACCTTGGAGCGTAAGTTCAAAAACCGCAAGATAGATTACGATGAAGCCATCCTGATGCGACTCATTAAAAAATCAGGATTCAAGACCGTAACCGATTTCTACCAAAGCATCGCCAACGAAACCACAGACATCAACACCCTGATGGACCAATACGTAGAGATGCAACGGCGCGAAACCGAGCAACGCGAAGAAGTGACTTACCGCAGTGCGGAAAACTTCAATATACAGCCGACTCAAGAGGAAAAAAACCTTTATAAGGAAGACGTTTTGGTCATCGGGCCGAACCTGAAAGGCATCGACTTCAAGCTCGCCCGGTGCTGCAACCCTATCTACGGCGATGAGGTATTCGGTTTCGTCACTATATCAGGCGGCATCAAGATACACCGCTCAGACTGCCCCAACGCACCCGAACTGAAAGCACGCTTCCCCTACCGTATCGTACGCGCACGCTGGGCGGGCAAGAGCCAAGGCAAGCAATACCCCATTACGCTCCGCATTGTGGGACATGACGACATCGGCATCGTGACCAACATCACGTCCATCATCAATAAGGAAGACAATATCCTGCTCCGTTCCATCAGCATCGACTCGAACGACGGACTCTTCTCGGGTATGCTGACGGTAATGGTGGACGATACCGTTAAGCTGGAAGCCCTCATCCGCAAGCTGAGGACAGTAAAGGGCGTGAAACAAGTGAACCGCGGGTGACCCATCATTGCACGGTTTCTGTTTCCCTGTTGGCAGATAAAATCACCGATTAAATGCAAAATAGACAAAAGATTTTACACTATAACGGCATCAATCTTTGGCAGATAACGGAAAAAGCCGTAACTTTGAGCGGTCTTAAAAATAAAGCAATATGAAACGTATTCTTTCTACAATCTGCCTCGTGGCAGTAATGGTAGCGGCCTTTGCCGCAGGCACCGCCGAAATCAAGTTCAACGAAACCTCGCACGACTTCGGCTCATTTCCCGAAAACGCCCCGAAAGTGACCTGCAAATTCAAGTTCACCAACACAGGAAACGGTCCACTGGTCATTCACCAAGCCATTGCTTCGTGCGGATGCACCGTTCCCCAGTATCCTAAAGAGCCTATTAAGCCGGGTGAAAGCGGTGAAATCACCGTGACATATAACGGTGCGGGCAAATTCCCCGGACATTTCCGTAAGAGCATCACCCTGCGTACCAACGCTAAGCAAGAAGTGGTTCGCCTCTACGTAGAAGGCGAAATGACAGCTGTAGGAAATGAAAAATAGTCTATTGTAAGTTAGAAACTGTTTTGATTTAGTTCGATAGTTTGTTAAGCAAGCTATGAGTCAATGCATTGTCGAAAGGTATAGAATCTGTTTCAAGCTGTCTCCTTTTTACGTTCTCCGTCCCAAAACCGTACGGTTTCCGAACCAAAAACATACGGTTTTGGGACGGAGAACGTACGGTTTTGGGACGGAAACCATAAAAGGATGCCGTCTGCATCAGCAATATAATACAAGTGTTTCATGTTTTGAAAGCATTTGGAATTTAGAGCCTGTTTAAATTTTGCTCAGGTTTATCGGAAAAATTTAAACAGGCTCTTACTTATAATGTCCGTAACATTTTCTTTGATTAATTCAAAACAGTTTCTTAATAGTTGGCAGTTAATAATCAATAGTGGATAGCGGTGCGGCGATTCCCGATGCCGTCAATCAGCCTTTAACCGATTGTCCCCTCCTGCTATTAATTATTAACTGCCATAACTACTCAGAATATCACACCCAAACGGAAGCCTGCATTGTTCTGCCCGTCTATACTTTCACCTGTCAAGGTCTCGGCCCGATTGGTCATATAACTGTAATAACCTGCCACGTGAAATCCAAAACGCTTGCTTTTGAAAGGGAAAATTTTCAGGCCGATTTCGGGTGAAGCATAGAATCCCCACGGGTTATCGTACACCCCTCCGGTGCCGCAATACGTCGTATAACGGGTATAGACCGCACCCAATTTCACGCCAAAGTAAGGATTCACCACCTTGCTTTTATACAAAGTGTATGCGGAAGTGAATCCGAAAGGCAATTGGTAAGCGGAACGCTGTTGATCAGTCGTAAGCGACTCGGTGGGCGAAATCTGCAAAGTTTGTCTGCCGATGTATGTATGATTGGTGTGAAAATTGATAAACGCACCCAGCGCCCAGCGTGGAGACACGTCGTATATCCCTTCGAAATTCATTCCCCAGCCGCTGATTTTATCGGCAAAATCTGTAGAATAAGGTGCGTTCACCTGCCAGTCGACAATAAGGTGCGTCTTGTGCGGATCCCATTGCGCCCGCGTCTGCAAGGCAAACATCGAAAACATGCAGAGTACAAAAACTATCTTTCCATAAAATATCTTCATATTGTTTTTCCTCCTATCATTTATCAGTACCTAAATAAGCGGACTGACTGAACGCCTGATTCACTCCGTCCGTCAATAATTGCATATTCACACGGTGATTGTCGAACTGGAATCCCGATGCACTGGCATACCACACTACAGGAATCGAACGCCGCTCTCCGTCTTCTTCTTCCCCACGCGCGGTAAGGTCTGCCATTTCGATGACCAACGCCTGTGTGTCGTAACTATAAGCCACAGGATACGGATAATACCATCCGCCCCAGTAGCCGCCCCAGTAGAAAGGATCCCACCAGCCGGTCCAATATCCGCCTGAAACTACGGTATTGGTCTGCGCCATATAAGAGAGCTGCACACCCACATCGGCGGTAGCCTTCAAGGACGGGTCGGTGATACGTGTATATCCCAAACCATTCATCCGGTTCTCCACTTCGCCAATCAGTGTTTTGGCATTCTCGTCGGCCCAATAAGAAACACGCACGTTTCCCGCCTCAAGGATACTGTCTGGCAAGTAATAAGTGGAGTACTTGCCGAAATCCACGCTGTTATCATGGTCGGTATAAACGACCAAGTCAGCATCCAATTGTCCCATATCGGGGTCCTTCTCGCACGCCGCCAAGATAAAGGCGGCAATTCCTGCAAATAATAGATTTTTCTTTTTCATATACCTGTTTCTCCTTTCTGTTTTCTAAAATGAACGTCCTTTAAACACCGTGCTTTTGTGCAACGGAAGCAACACACCGTTCAGGGTCAAGCGGTTCGAATTGAAATTCGGAAGAATATCCACCGAAGCACGGTTCGAGCCGGGCATCAGTTCAATATCCACCCGTGCCGAAATACCTGCTCCCGCCACATTCATACTAAGATGCAAGTTGCCCCGCTTGTCGGCTTTCACATCATAAGATGACACTTTCCCGTCCACCGTCACACCGCCCAATCCGTTCGGTCCGCTTACGGGGATGTTGAACGCTACCTGAACCACCGCGTCCTTTCCATTGACAGAAACGAAGTTGGTGTTCGAATTGACGTATGCCGTCTGCCCGTACTTGAACACAACCCTGTCGGCCTCTAAGGTGAATTGCCTGTCATCCATCGCTTGTTTCGCTTCTTCGAACAGCAAGCTATCCAACCTTGCCTGCATCGCCTTCTTCTCTTCGCGGGTCAATCCGCGCCCGGTTTCCTGCGCCTGCACGCCACCCGCCACAAACAACAGCATAACTAACATTATGCCTGAAAAAATCTTTTTCATAATTCCTCCTTTTTCAAAATTACAACTATAAAACAAAACCGATGCCCTTTTGCTGCTTGATTTTGAATTAAAAAAACATAAAAGCGGACAGAGGATTAATCTATATCAAGATTTTTTGTATCTTTAACGTATCAACAACAAATCAGTGTGTATTATGAACAGCATTACCGACATTACCGTCCTGATAGCCGTCGTTGCATTAGCGTTATGGCCCATCGTATTGTTCCTACTGCGTTTTATCCACGAGCGCCGCAAGCGTATGGAACACTTAGACCAAATGACCAAAGACGAACTGGACGAAATCAGCACAAAGGATTTGGTGGTCAACATCCTGAAAAAGATAGGATGCCAGCCCGAAGAGAACGAAGAAGGGCAAATCGCTTTCAAGTACCAAGGAGATGACTTTTACATAGCTGCTGAAGAGGAAAACCGCTTCATCATGATATGGAATCCGTGGTGGGGATCCATCAACACGGACAATGAAGCGCTCCCGGTGCTGAAGGAAATCATCAACCTGGTAAATGTCAACTCGCTGGTCACTACGGTATATATGGCGGACGAAGACGGGAAAACCATCGGGCTGCACTCAAGGTGCCACACATATTTCTCGCCCAACGAAGATGAACTGGAAGACCATCTGAAAATGCTGCTTGATTTTTTCTTCGACACGCACAATGCCATCAAGGAAAACCTGAACCAACTGGGCAATGCCGCCGTAGCGGAAGAAGAGAAAAAGGAAAGAGTAAAGGTAAAGGGCTTCAAAGCATATAAGGAGAACACGACACCCATCTCGAAGAGTGAAGAGTGAAGATTGAAAATGACTTTTCCTTATCTTTGCAGCACAAAACGAAACCGATTGGCTTGAAATGAAACAAACGTTGGAAGAAAACAAAGGCATACCCACCCCGCTGCTCTGGGCGCTCGCCGTCATAGCGGGTGTATCGGTGGCAAACCTCTATTATAACCAGCCCTTGCTGAACCGCATCAGCGAAGATTTGCAAGTATCCGAATTTACTGCCAACCTCATCCCGATGGTCACGCAAATAGGCTATGCGGGAGGGCTACTATTCATCATCCCGTTGGGTGACCTGTACAAGCGCCGTAACATCATCATCACCTGTTTCCTATTGCTTATAATATCCCTTTTAGGCATAGCCGCCGCCGAAAACATCCGTTTCGTCCTGTTTGCTTCACTCATTACGGGTGTCTGCTCGGTGATACCACAAATCTTCATTCCGATAGCCGCCCAGTTCTCCCACCCCGAACGAAAGGCTCAAAACGTAGGCCTACTCATCAGCGGACTATTAACAGGTATCTTAGGGTCGCGCGTGGTGAGCGGCATCGTGGGCGAATACTGGGGATGGCGCGCCATCTTCTATATCGCTTCGGGATTGATGCTGGCATGCATCTTCGTAACGCTCTGTATATTGCCCGATATGCCTTCTAACTTTAAGGGGACATATGCCGGACTCATGAAGTCGGTCTTCACCCTCGTACGACGCAACGCCACGCTCCGCCTAGTTTCTTTCCGTGCGGGGCTTTGCTTCGGATGCTTCCTCACCCTGTGGGCTTGCCTTGCCTTCAAGATGAGCGGAGCACCCTTTCATGCGGGAAACAACATCATCGGGATGTTAGGCTTATGCGGAATAGCGGGAGCTTTGACCGCGTCATTCATCGGGAAATATGTGCATCGGTCAGGCGTAAGAAGTTTCAACTTCATCGGGTGCGCCATCATGATTTTGGCATGGTGCGTCCTTTACTTCTTCCAAGACAGCTATGCAGGCATCATCGCAGGCATCATCCTGATAGACATTGGTATGCAATGCGTCCAAATAAGCAACCAGACATGCGCCCTCTCGCTAGAGCCGCACGCCTCGAACCGCATGAACACCATTTTTATGACCACCTATTTCATCGGAGGTGCCTTAGGCACCTTCCTTGCCGGAATCGCCTGGCATCATGCCGGATGGGGAGGTGTCGCCTTAACGGGCACAGCCCTTGCCGGCACTTCTCTGCTCATCACCCTTTTCGCCAAACACTAACTTTATCAAAACCATGAAAACAAAATCCATTTACGCCAAAGACTGGCTACAACTTCACCCGTACACCGCCATCCAACCTTCGGATATTTATTTCATCAAGCTCGCCAACCGCCTTTTCGAGGCTTGCACCCTGCATGAGCTTTCTGAAACGTTCCGCAAAAAGCTGGCACTTTACGCCTCTGCTTACTTGGAAGACCAACTATCCGGACTTGGACTTTGGCAAAGCTTCACATCGGAACACAAACGCCTCTACGGCAAACGACTCCCGTTTTATCCGACACACTCTAATTATTATCCGGACGAAGTGAACGAAGCCGACCTCCGCTTCCTGATTTGGAACGCCTGGCAAAAGTCTGGACTGGCATCCCGTTACCTGTATCCGCACGCACCCCGCATAGCGGAACAAGCATCCGCTTTTTTTGCCGTATTGGACAAAGCATACGAAGATGCCCCCGAAAACGAAACCCTTACCCAATATTTCAACACATCCGGAAACGATGCCGACGCAGACCGCAAGCTGACATGGCTTTTCGGACATACTTACCTGACTGAACCGTCAATGTATCCCTACATCAGCCATACGGCCCCATCCGACCGCTTCATCATGCCCACAGGCCCGCTGGCACTCTTCTTACACGAATGGATAGACTTATTATCCGACCATTCCGGCTGGAAAAAGATAAAAGGATTATACACAGAAAAGCCTGAACTTCCTACACACATCAGAGATAACAACCAAAGGATTTACCGAAACTTCACTGAAGGAACCGGCGGGAAAGCCATCGTCTACCTGAACGGATACGAGCAGCTCAAAAGTTTCCTGACCCGTACCCTCCAATGGCCCGACGACGAGAGCCATACCTTACCCCAAATGAAAGCACACCGCAACTTCATCCTGATGGCAAACCCTGAAAAAGGCATCCTGCTGGCGAAAGACATTTGCGAATACATAGCCGATGCAGACAATCCGATGTACGACTTCCATAAAGCGCAGGACAACGCTTTCCGACTCCTGACGGAAGAAAGGCTATGCCCACCCGACCTGCTCACCCACTGCATCCGAAACAGCTTGCTCCCAAATGCACGTATCCCTGCCACAACGGATAACGTATTGGTACAAGAAAACATGGACTTCATCGCCCGCCACAGCCTACTCTATTATTATCGAGGTGACTGAGAAGAAAACCCGTCCAGTTCCTGATACAGACGCTGGACGGGAAGCCCCATCACATTATAAAACGAGCCGCGGATGCCCGTCACCGCCACATAACCTATCCATTCTTGCACGCCGTACGCTCCGGCCTTATCGAAAGGACGGTACCGAGACACATAATATCGGATTTCCTCCTCGCTCAACGAAGCGAAAGTCACCTCGGTCACTGAAGCGAACGCCTTCTGAAAACCAACCGTAGTAAGACACACACCCGTAATGACTTGGTGCGTGCGCCCGGACAATTTGCCCAACATCCGGCAAGCGTCCGCCTCATCCTTGGGCTTACCCAATACTTCCCCGTCGATATAGACGATGGTATCCGCCGTGATAATCAGTTCGTCCGCCTCCATATCCTTACGATAGGCAGCTGCTTTTTCCCGCGCAATATATACCGGAATTTCCTCGCCCTGCAACGACGCAGGATAGGTTTCCTCGATATCGGGCAACACTTTCACCTCATAATCAATTCCTAAGCCCGAAAGCAACTCCCTACGCCGGGGTGAGTTGGAAGCGAGCTTCACCTTATATTCCTTCAAATTCTCTAACATAATCCATTCGCATTAAAAAAGACACAAAACATCACCATCCGAAAGCATCGGCATGCGACATCCATTTGCCTTGCGCGCGAAGCACTTGTTCTATCACGTCGCGCCCACATCCGTATCCTCCGTCACGATGCGAAATATACTTGCACACCGATTTAATTTCGGGAGCAGCATCGGCAGGGCAGCACGGAAGCCCTACCAAACGCAACACATCATAATCGGGGATGTCATCACCCATATACAACACTTCTTCCGGTTTTAAACCATATCTGACAAGCAGGTCGGCATACTCTTTCGTCTTAACCGACGCACCCATATAAATGTCCTTCACGCCCAATGCTCCGTAACGTTTACGGATGGCTTCGGAACGCCCTCCGGTGATAATCGCCACGTGTAAACCGCACTTCACGGCAAGTTGCAACGCATAGCCGTCTTTGATGTTCACCGTCCGTGCAGGTTCGCCTTCCGCACTCATCGGGATGGTCTCAGCACTCAGCACTCCGTCTACATCAAACACCAATGCCCGTATCTTTGTCAAATCATAGTTTATCATCTCCTTGTTCCCGTTTTTTTAAGTTCAACGCATACCGGTGAATGTTCCGGCTCATCTGTTCGTAAATATCTGCAAGCTCAGGCTCGCCAGCAAGCATATCCAAATGTTTCCCTATCACATTCTCGTCATAACGCTGCGCGGGGCCTGTCTGCGCCTTTACCGGCTCTAGTACGTGCACCTTGCGCGCTGTTTCGTCTATCAAAGGAAGCACCGCCTCGAAAGGCAGACCGTGTGACGTCAGCAGATGATGCGCCACAGCATACAGGTGATTGGTGAAATTGCAGGCGAACACCGCCGCGATATGCAAGTACCTGCGCTGCTCGGAGGTGGCTTCGTACACACGCCCTCCAATCCGTTTGGCCAACGACTTCAAGGCCTCGGTCTCTTCCCTGCCCGAGCCTTCGACAAAGAAAGGAACCGTAGCAAAATCCACCGCACGGCCCTTACTGAACGTTTGCATCGGATAAAGCACGCCGTAACGCTCCGCCGCGCCCCGCCACACATCCATCGGCATACTTCCCGCCGTATGTACAAACAAAGCCTTCGGGTTACGGCGCGTCAAGGGAGGAATCACCTCCTCCAACGCCAGGTCTTTTACTGACACAAGATAAAGGCCAGCATCAGATGTCACTTCCCTTATATTCATCGTATAAGGACAATCCAGTTTTCCGGCCAATACCGAAGCCGAAGCCTCCGTGCGGCTGAATACCTGACTTATCCGATATCCCGCCTCACGCAATGCCATGCCCAAATGGGTAGCTACATTTCCCGCACCCACCAGCACTATCGCCGATAAATTTTCATTCTTCATATTCCATTCTTCATTCATCGTGAGGACAACCAATAAAGCAAGACACCGACCAAAAGCAACGCTGCGGGAAGCAGATAGCCCGACATCTGCCCCAAAAGCGAGACCACCAGCCCGATGTTCTGTATCAGCCAAATACCTGCCAACACGATACCTACCGACTTATCCGCCTTAAACCAAAGAAAAACGCCCGCCGCATAAAGCAACATCGTGTCTTTCTGCATTACCCAAGGAAACCCGTGGGCGGCGAAGCCTATCAGGCGGTCTATTAAATAAAGCACACCCATCAGTGCGAGAAACACTGCCGTGGCACGATACGTGTCTTTATGGTTCGAAACCTTTGCCGTCATTGCCCTCCATATTTATTAAGGTGTACCTTTTCCCATTGCAGGTGACTCTCATCGAAAGGTTTCCGCTCCATCCCCTTATGCCCTACGGCAATGATGGAAAGCACTTGAAGCTGGAAGGGGATACCCAACACCCCACGGATGAACTCATCGGCAGGCATACCCGTAGCGGCATAACGCCCACGCACCTGAATCCAACAACTCCCTAACCCCAAGTCTTCCGCCTGAAGTTGAATCATAATAGATGCCACCGAAGCGTCTTCTATCCACACATCGCTTGCCGAAGGGTCGCCTAACACGACAATACCTAACGCGGCATCCTTCAAAAACGAAGCTCCCGACTCCTTGCACTTCGACAAGAGTCCAAGTGCCGACTTATCATCCACCACAATAAACTGCCAACTATTGCTCCGTTTCGATGTGGGCGACATCAAAGCCGCCTTCAAAAGTGCCACCACTTCATCCTGCGTCAATTCTTCTCCGGTAAACTTGCGCATACTGCGCCTTTTCTTTATCAACTCACTAAAGTCTTTCATAAAACTATCTTTAAATCGTATCATTACATCTACACCTCCGCCATTCATAACCGCAATGCTTTATGGAATTCCACCACGGCTTCTATTCCCTTGCGGAAGATGTCGAGGCGGAAGTTCTCGTTAGGCGAGTGGATGGCGTCGCTCTCCAGCCCGAAGCCCATCAGGATGGTCTTGATGCCGAGAATCCGCTCGAAATCGCTGATGATGGGAATGCTTCCTCCCCGGCGTACCGCCAACGGTTGCTTGCCGAACGCTTTGGCGACCCCCTGCTCCGCTGCTTGATAGGCAGGGTGGGTGATAGGGCAGACGTAGCCTTCGCCGCCGTGCATCGGAGTCACTTTCACTTGGACGTATTCGGGAGCGATGCTTTGGATATAGTCGATGAACAAGCGCGAAATCATTTCGTGGTCCTGATGCGACACCAGGCGGCACGACACCTTGGCATACGCTTTCGAGGGCAGCACCGTCTTCGAGCCTTCGCCGGTATAGCCTCCCCAGATGCCGCAGATGTCGAACGAGGGGCGGCAACTGTTCCGCTCTAAGGTGGAATATCCCTTTTCGCCCTTCAACGCCTTGACCCCGATGGCTTGCTTGTAGGCTTCCTCGTCGAAGGGGATGCTGGCTATCATGCGGCGTTCGGCTTCGGGCACCGGCTCTACGTCGTCATAGAAATGCGGCACGGTAATGCGCCCGTCGGCATCGGTCACCTTCGCTAACAGGTCGCACAACACGTTGACGGGGTTTGCCACCGCTCCGCCGAAGTGTCCCGAATGGAGGTCGCGGTTGGGACCCGTCACTTCGATTTCCCAATACGCCAAGCCGCGCAACCCGGTGGTGAGCGAAGGCAGGTCGGGACCGAGCATACTGGTGTCCGACACGAGGATGACGTCCGCGCGCAAGAGTTCGCGGTGTTCCTTGAGGAAAGCGTTCAGGCTGGGCGAGCCGATTTCTTCTTCGCCTTCGAAGATGAACTTCACGTTGTGGCGGAGCAAGCCTTCGCGCACCATGTATTCGAACGCTTTCACCTGTATCATGGCTTGCCCCTTGTCATCGTCCGCTCCGCGCGCCCAGATACGTCCATCTCGTATCTCCGGCTCGAAAGGCTGGCTTTTCCAAAGTTCTAACGGCTCGGCAGGCATCACGTCGTAATGGGCATAAATGAGTACGGTAGGCGCTTCGGTGCTGATGCGTTTTTCGGCATACACTAACGGATTGCCCGCCGAGGGCATAATCACCGCTTCGTCGGCTCCCGCTTCGAGGAGCAGTTGGCGCCAGCGTTCGGCGCAGGCAAGCATGTCTTCTTTGTGTTCAGGCAAAGCACTGATACTGGGAATGCGTATCAGACTGGCGAGTTCGTCGAGGAACCGTGTCTCGTTTTCTTCAATGTATTGTTTGATTTCCATATTTTCTTCATTCTTTTCAGCAAAAACCTCTTATTTTCGCTCTATTCTTCCGCAAATATAGAAATTATTCCAACAACCTATATGCCGACAAACATAAATTTATTATTTTTGCGCACAATTACGCAACAAATGTGCAACCCATAAACACAATGGAAACCAAAGAAAGCCTTATACAACTGATAGAAGAGAGCATTCGCCAAAATTGGAACCTGGATGCAATGACTGATTATAAAGGAGCTACCTTGCAATACAGGGATGTAGCGCGCAAGATAGAAAAAATGCATATCCTTTTCGAATTTGCCGGTATCAAACAAGGAGATAAAATCGCGTTGTGCGGACGGAACAGTGCTAACTGGACTGCCGTATTTCTAAGCATCATCACCTACGGAGCCGTAGCGGTGCCTATCCTCCACGAATTCAAGGCGGACAACGTGCACAACGTGGTCAACCACTCCGAAGCCCGTATGATGTTCGTAGGCGACCAAGTATGGGAAAACTTCAATGAAACCGCCATGCCCCGGCTGGAAGGCATCATTGAACTGAAAAATTTCGATCTCGTAGTGTCACGCTCCAAACAGCTCACTTATGCCCGTGAACATCTAAACGAAGAGTTCGGAAAACGGTATCCATGCCGCTTCCGTGCCGAAAATGTCTCCTATCGCCGAGAAAACCCCGAAGAACTGGCGGTCATCAACTACACTTCGGGCACTACGGGATACTCGAAAGGCGTTATGCTGCCCTACCGCTGCATCACCTCGAACATCCAGCATATCCGTACGAAAGTTGGTCTGCAGCCGGGCGACAACGTGGTGTCAATGCTCCCGTTAGGACATATCTTCGGGTTGACCTTCGACTTCCTTTACGGCGTAACTGCAGGTGTGCATCTGTGGTTCCTCACCCGTATGCCTTCGCCTAAAATCATCGCCGAATCGTTCGCCGAAATACGTCCGCGCGTCATCGCCTGTGTACCCCTTATCGTAGAAAAGATATTCAAGAAAAACATCCTTCCGAAAGTGGACAACAAGTTAGGCAAACTCTTGCTGAAACTCCCCATCATAAGCGACAAAATCAAGGATCAGATACGTACCCAAGCAATGGAAGTATTCGGAAACAACTTCATCGAAATTGTCATCGGAGGCGCACCCTTCAACGCCGAAGTGGAAGCTTTCTTGCGCAAAATCAACTTCCCTTACACCATCGCTTACGGCATGACCGAAGCCGCTCCCCTCATTTGCCATAGCCGCTGGGACGAGATACTCTACACTTCATGCGGAAAAACCGTTATGAATATGGAAACCAAGGTACTCTCACCCGACCCCACACGTATCCCCGGCGAACTGGTGTGCCGCGGACGGAACGTCATGTCGGGTTACTTCAAGAATCCCGAAGCTACCGCGCAAGCCATCGACTCCGAAGGTTGGCTACACACAGGCGATATGGC
The DNA here is from genome assembly GCA_949296855.1 of uncultured Bacteroides sp. Classification (GTDB taxonomy): domain Bacteria; phylum Bacteroidota; class Bacteroidia; order Bacteroidales; family Bacteroidaceae; genus Phocaeicola. Next base: position 18,849 of record CASFRN010000095.1, read on the forward strand.
GATAAAAGACGCCGAAGGAAACATCTTTATCAAAGGACGGTGCAAGAATATGCTCCTCACCGCTTCGGGACAAAACATTTACCCCGAAGAAATCGAAGCACGTCTGAACAACCTGCCTTTCGTTGGCGAATCGCTTGTCTTGCTCTCGGGCGACAAACTGATTGCGCTGGTCTATCCCGACCATGAAGAGACTTTCGCCCAAGGGCTAAGCAAGGCCCAATTAGAACAGGTGATGGAAGTGAACCGAGGCGAACTGAACAAACAGCTTCCTGCCTACTCGCAAATCACCCGCATCCGCCTCTACCCTGAAGAATTCGAAAAGACAGCGAAGAAGAGCATCAAGCGTTTCCTTTATCAGAACATTGAGGGATAACATACTGATAGATATGCGAAAAAACATCCTGCTTCATCAACAGATTTTCACACCAACCCGTTTCAAATCATTGCCCAATCAAAAACTTGCATTACCTTTGCGCCAACGGATGAGGACATAGATAATGACAGGCGCACCCCATACGGGAGTGACAGCATTAAGAGGGATGATGCCACGTTCGCCAGGAAGAAGGCAAAGCAGATTGCAAAGCAGTGCCATGGCACAACCCGTCAACAGCGTAACGGGAAGCAGGAGACGATGATTGGCTGTACCCGACAACATACGCGCTACGTGCGGGACAGCAAGCCCGATGAAAGCCACGGGACCACAAAAAGCAGTGGTCACCGCGGTGAGAAGACCGGCTACCACCAACAACCACGAGCGCACGCGACGCACACGGATACCCAAATTCGCAGCATAGCGCGGGCCTAACAAAAGCGCGTTGAGCGGCTTCGCCATCAACAAAGCCGCTGCCAAACCGCCAACCACAACTGCCGAAAAGGCTGGAAGCTGGACGGACGACACGCCTCCGAAGCTGCCCAAGCCCCAAACAACGAACGAATGTACCCCCTCGTCGGTAGCAAAAAAATTAAGCAGGGAAATGGCTGACGAAGCCAAATAACCCATCATGATGCCCGCGATAAGCAGCATCACGCCATCGCGGATGAGGACGGAAAGGAAAAGCACGGCAAGCATCACCACCATGGCACCTGCCATGGCACCCGCTACTACCGAAAGGAAGCCTGAAAACGCAAATTGTCCCGCCGCAATGCTTCCTCCGCCCGCCAATACCACCAAGGCTACGCCTAGGCTGGCACCCGAACTGATGCCTAAAATGGACGAGTCGGCAAGCGGGTTGCTGAATACGGTCTGCAATATCAGCCCTGACACCGCCAACGCCGCACCGCAAAGCAACGCCGTGACACACTGGGGCACACGCGACTCCCATACGATGAAACTCCAGCCCGAATCGGCAGAGTCACCGCCCAAAAGAATAGCCGTCACCTCGTCTGCCGGAATCGGCACGGTTCCCCAATAAAGATTGGCTGCGGCAAGCGCCAACACCAATACCACCAATACGGCTACGCCCATATGGTTCTTATCCGTCTTCATAAGCCTATTCCGCCAATGGCGTGAAATAACGCGTCTCGTAACCGGGAAGCATGTCGGGATGAAATACTGCGACCAAGTCTTTCAACAAACGTTCAGGATGGAAAGGAGTCTCTTCGTAATAAGAAACCTTCGCAGTATTACACCCGTACACCTTCCGGCTGCGGAAAGCGTCGAAGCCCGTATAAGGACGGTAATCCCGCTCTAAATCAGCATAGGTCTTATCATGCGCCTGATTGTACTTTATCAGCCAATAGCCAGCATGGCGGGCACGGGCAAACACAGTTTCGAACGACAATGGCACAGAACCATTCTCGGCAATAGCCTCGAAAGCATAACGTGCGCCCGCATCGGCATACATCTGCCCAGTGACACTCCGCCCGCCAGGCACATACCATGCCGAACCTTGCTTCAATTCCACCAATACCGTAGGCTTTTCTGCCGCCTTGTCCGCCATATGGCACAAATCCAAATACATACGTTCCACTTCCACGAACAAAGAGTCCGCTTTACGCCCCTTCCCTATCAACATCCCGTAAAAGCGCATCCATTCGGCACGCCCTAATGCCGAGTTCTCCATATAATCGGCACATTCTATCAACGGAATGCCCAACTTTTCGATGCGCCCATAGGAACCATTCTCGAAAGGCGAGAGCAAAATACCGTCAGGACGCAGAGCAATAACTCGTTCGATATCGGGACTCATACTGTTTCCAATGTCTGCCACCAATCCTTCACGCACACGCCGCTGTATCGTCTCCATACGGATATACGGTAAGTCACACACGCCGCCCACCGACTTTATTGCTTCCAATTCATCGAACAAACCGCAATGCACCCCCGAATAGACCAACATCCGCTCTAACGGAACGCGCACCACCGTACCTTGCGGTAACACACAAGGCACAGGCTTATGTTTGTCCACCAGCAAGTAAGTATGCAAAACACGTGTAGAATCCCAAGGATTATGTACCGTAACTTCTGTAAACGACTCATGCTTCATGATGGTGAGATAACGCGCATACGCCATCTGCAAGGTGTCCCCCCCTTGAGGCATCACCGCTTGCGTCCTCTTGCTTCCACCGCAAGCAGAAAGCAGACATACGCACACCATTATTCCCAAAGACAAATTCACCAGCCATTGTTTCTTCATTTTCTTATCCATCCTATATTATTCTATTCATAACTTCCGGATAATCCGGCGGCAATGCTCCAATGTTTTCCCGCTTACGGGACGCTGCTTAGTCCCTCCTACTTCAACCGTGAAAACGACCTTAAACCCGCTCCATTTCAATATTTCCTTCAATGCCCGAATAACTCCCCGTGTCTGACGGAAAAGAATATTAAAGGGATAAACCGTGGTACACGTGCTTACTAATACCGCTCGTTTACCCCGATGAAGGGGAAAGGGGATACCTCTCGCGCTTTCGCCCATCATCCCGTACACCATGCGGTCGAACAACACCTTCAATTCACCGGGCATATTTCCCCAATAACAAGGTGCGCCGATAACCAGCACATCGCACGCCTGAATCAAGCGAAGCACCCGCTGGGCATCGTCTTCGGGCAATACGCAAGCCAATTGGGAACGGCACACCATACACCCTTTACAAGGACATACACGCAAATCAGAAACACGAACCGACGTAACTTGCATTCCCGACTTTACAGCTTCTTCCCCCATCACACCCAATATACGGGAGATATTCCCTTTCTGACGCGGACTGGCATTAAGCAACAATACGTTCTTTACATTCATACCTTTATCGAACGCAATGCCTTGCAAAGCTGGTCGGGGCACGAAGTGGGTTTATTCCCACACCGGATACCTTCCAATCGGGCAATGACTTCCTCTACGGGCATTCCTTTTACCAACGCACTGATGCCTTGCAAATTTCCGTTACATCCTCCCGTGTAGCGTGCGTTCTTTACAATACCGTTTTCCACCTCTACTTCAATATGGGTGCTGCAAGTACCTTGCGTCACATAATTGATTACCATATCTTCCTCTACAAAAAAATTCACCACAGATTACACGGATTAAATTAATAAAACCTGTGTAATCTATGGTGAAATCCTGTCATTATTCACCTTCTTCCGGCTTCATATTAGTATAAACCGTCTGCACATCGTCAAACTCTTCGAGACGTTCCACCATTTTGTTAATGGTTTCGCGTTGTTCAGGAGTCACGTCCTTCTGGTCATTCGGAATATAAGTGAACTCACCTCCGACATCCTCGAATCCGCATTCTTCCAAATGTTTCTGAATAGCGGCATAGCTCTTCGGGTCGCCATAGATAGTAATGGTGCCTTCTTCGGAATCTTCATCGTATTCATCGTCCACATCATAATCGATGAGGTCAAGAATCAGTTCTTCCATATCCAAGCCGTCTTTTTTCTTGAAAGTGAATACGCACTTGTGGTCGAAAAGGAAAGCCAGAGAACCTGTCGTACCCAAGTTTCCGCCGAACTTATTGAATACCGAACGCACATCGGCTACGGTACGGGTCGTGTTATCAGTCAAGGTATCTACGAAGATAGCCACCCCATGAGGCCCGTATCCTTCGTATGTCATTCCTTTGTATTCGCTCTGGTCTTTTCCCATCGCATTCTTAATGGCACGTTCAATGTTGTCCTTCGGCATGTTTTCACGCTTACAAGTCGCGATGACCGAACGCAAAGTCGGGTTGTTTTCAGGTTCGGGTCCGCCTGCCTTTACCGCAATAGCGATTTGTTTGCCCAAACGTGTAAATGTTTTGGCCATGTGACCCCATCTTTTCAATTTTGTCGCTTTTCTATATTCAAACGCTCTTCCCATTGGATTTATGTTTTTAAATGTTATAGTAATAATGATTGAACACTGAGACACAAAGGCACAGAGTTCTTTATTTTAAAAGGACAAAGCACACAAAGGATACTTTATAATTCCTCTGTGTTTTTGTGTCTCTGTGTTCAAATATAATAGATTTATCTCAATTTCGCTCCCAACTTATTTTCCAAGTTTTGCACGAGCTTACCCATCAGTTTGTCTATCTGCTTATCGTTCAGCGTAGCATTTTCGTCCTGAAGGGTAAAGCTGACCGCATAACTCTTCTTTCCAGCTTCAAGGTTCTTGCCTTCGTACACATCGAAAAGTTCTACGCTCTTCAAGAGTTTCTTGTCGGTTTCGTAAGCAATCTTCTCAATGTCGGCAAAAGGCACGTTCTTGTCGAGCAAAAGCGCCAAGTCGCGCTTTACAGCCGGATACTTGGAAAGTTCTTTGTAAGTCACCGCATTGTTCTTAATGGCTTTCATCAGTTCCTTCCAATTCAGGTCAGCATAATATACTTCGTTTTCGATGCCGGCTTTCTTCAGAAGCTTCTTGTGCAGGATACCAAAGGTAGCCAACAACTTTCCGCCACGGGTATGTACGGAAATGGCAGCGGCATAAATGTCATCGCTCAATGTACCGAAAACCAGCGCACCGAAGTTCACGCCCAAACGGCGGAAGATGTTCAGCACGTATGCTTTCAATTCGTAGGCAGACGAATCCTCATCGGGATGCGCCCATGAGTTGCTCACTCGTTTTCCGGTCAACCACAATCCCATGTGCAGTTCTTCGGAATAAGGAGCCAAAACTTTCTCCGGATTCCGTTTCTCCGCATTGTAATGATAGCAATTACCGAACTCGAAGAACTTCAAGTCGGCGTTCTTACGGTTGGCATTGTGCTCGATGCTTTCCAGTCCGCCGAACAAAAGCGTCGCACGCAATACGTTCAAGTCGTTGCTTAACGGGTTCATCAGACGCACCAGATTTTCGGGCTTATATGTTTCCAGCCCTTCGTAATAAGCCGATGCCGTAAGCGAATTGTTCAGGATTTCATTGAACCCGCATCCTACCAATTGTTCGGATACAAGATTTTGAAGTTTCACCGACTTGTCTTCGGCACCTTCCACGCTCAGACACGCTTTCACCGAAGTAGGTATCTCTACATTATTATATCCGTAAATACGCAAGATGTCTTCCACCACATCACACGGACGCTGTACGTCTACGCGGTAAGGAGGCACCAGCAACGAAAGCCCTTCTTCACTCTCGCCCGCAATCTTCATCTCCAAGCTCGAAACGATACGCTTTATCATTTCAGCGGGAATGTCTTTTCCTATCAACGAATTGACATATCCGTAAGAGAGTTCTACGGGAAAATCAGCTATCGGTTCAGGATAATTATCTTTAATATCGCAAGCGATTTCGCCTCCGGCAAGCTCTTTTACCAAGATAGCGGCTTCTTTCAAGGCATAAATCACACCGTTCGGGTCGATGCCACGCTCGAAACGGAACGAAGAATCGGTACTTAATCCTTGGCGGCGTGCGGTCTTACGTACCCATGTGGGATGAAAATAAGCACTTTCCAAGAACACGTTCTTTGTTTCTTCAGTCGTACCCGAATCGAGTCCGCCGAACACACCTGCGATACACATCGGCTCTTCGGCGTTGCAAATCATCAGGTCACGCTCCGAAAGTTTGTGCTCTACACCGTCCAGCGTCACGAAAGGAGTGCCTTCCGCTACGGTCTTCACCACAATCTTCCCGCCTTTAATCTTGTCGGCATCGAAGCAGTGCATCGGCTGACCGTAAGCGTGAAGGATATAATTGGTAATGTCCACGATATTGTTAATCGGACGCAAGCCAATTGCCTTCAATTTATTCTGAAGCCATTCGGGGCTTTCCTTCACCGTAACGTTGCGTACTACGACTCCCGCATAACGCGGACAAGCCTCGGTGTTTTCTACCACCACATCAATGTTCAGTTCGTGATTGTCTACCGTAAAATCTTCCACCGACGGACGTTTCAGGGTAGCTTCGTATCCGTTCTGAACCAGCCAAGCGTACAAGTCACGTGCCACACCGTAGTGCGAACAAGCATCCGCACGGTTGGGCGTAATGTCCACTTCCAGCACATAATCGCTCTTGATGTTGTAATAATCCTTCGCCAATGTGCCGGGCACAACGTCATCGGGCAACACGATAATACCCTCATGACTGGTACCGATGCCGATTTCGTCTTCGGCGCAAATCATTCCGTTCGATTCTACGCCCCGAAGCTTTGATTTCTTGATGGTTATACACTCGTCTCCGTCATAGAGTTTGGTGCCCAAGGTAGCTACTACCACCTTCTGCCCTGCTGCCACATTCGATGCGCCGCACACAATCTGTACAGGTTCGCCTTGACCCAAATCTACCGTTGTGATGTGCATGTGGTCAGAATTGGGATGCGGTTCGCAGGTCAGCACTTTTCCGATGACCAAGCCTTCCAGTCCGCCTTTAATCGACTGGACTTCTTCCACTTCTCCTGTTTCCAGCCCGATAGAGGTAAGCGCAGCCGCCACCTGTTCGGGAGTCAGGTCGAAGTTGACATATTCTTTTAGCCAATTATACGAAATATTCATATAGGTATGTTTTTTGTATATTTCCTTATTTTTGATGCGCAAAGTTACAATAAATATTTGGGATAAAGCGAGAAAGAACGGTGATTTTTCATAGAAGCCTCTGAAAGGGAGATTTCCGAAAAGATATTTTCGTACCTTTGCGCCCGAAAAACTTAATAAATGATTGAAACGAAGATTTTCGCAGATTAACGCGGATTTTATTTTTCGCCACTGTTGATACAGATTAAAAACAATTGATAATCTGCGAAAATCTGCGTTAATCTGCGTTTTTTAACTCAACCGATTATGACTAAAATACTGATAACCGTTTTCTTGGGAGGAGGACTCGGAAGCCTGATGCGCTACGGGGTACAGGCGGCAATGCACGGACGCATTTCGCCCTTCCTCTTCCCGTGGGCTACGCTCAGCGTGAACATCCTCGGAAGTTTCCTTATCGGAATGTTCTATGTCCTCTCCGCCCGATTCAATTTGTCCGACGAGACGCGGCTTTTCCTCACCACAGGACTTTGCGGAGGATTCACCACCTTTTCTACATTCAGCCACGAGGGAATGACGCTCATCCGCCAAGGCAATTACGGAACCTTCTTGCTCTATGTCACCCTAAGTGTGGCATTGGGCGTGGCGGCGGCTTTTGCTGGAGGCTGGGCAGGAACAATGCTTCACGGGAAAGAATGATATATTTTCACCACAGAGGACACAGAGCCACACAAAGTTTTTTAATAAAATATTTCCTCTGTGTGCCTCCGTGTCCTCTGTGGTAAACTATCCGTATTCAAATATAAGCAATATGAATAACATCATCGAAATCACCTCGCTGGACCAGCCTGGAGCGGACGTGTTCAGCACCCTGACCGAAGCTCAACTACGCAATCGGTTAGAACCTGAGAAAGGCGTGTTTATCGCCGAAAGCCCGAAAGTCATCCGCGTGGCACTGGATGCGGGATACGAACCTACGGCACTCCTTTGCGAACGGAAACACCTCACGGGAGACGCTTCCGACATTCTCGCCCGATGCCCGGACATTCCAGTCTATACAGGCGAAAGGGAATTGCTCGCCCGCCTGACGGGATACGTCCTGACACGAGGCGTACTCTGCGCCATGCGCCGCCCACGGATGAAAAGCGTGGAAGAAATATGCGAGGACGCGCGGCGCATCGTTATTATTAAAGGAGTGACCGACACCACCAACATCGGAGCTATCTTCCGCTCTGCCGCCGCATTGGGCATCGATGCCGTATTGCTTACTCCCGATTCGTGCGACCCGCTGAACCGCCGTGCCGTGCGGGTATCAATGGGGTCGGTATTCCTCATCCCATGGACGTGGATAGACACGCCGCTCTCCGACCTCCGCCGCTTGGGATTCCGCACCGCCGCAATGGCACTCTCCGATGATTCCATTCCGCTCGATGCGCCCGTCCTGAAGCAAGAGCCTCGCCTGGCGTTGATTATGGGAACCGAAGGCGACGGGCTTCCGCACGACACTATCGCCGAAGCCGATTATACGGTACGCATCCCAATGGCGCACGGAGTGGACTCGCTCAACGTAGCCGCCGCATCCGCCGTTGCTTTTTGGGAGTTAAGGAAATAATAAACGCAGAGACGCAAAAGCGCAGAGTTATTTATTGGAGAGAAAGCAAAGGACACAGAGAGAAATATCAAAACCTCCGTGTTCTTTGCCTTCTCAGAAAATAATACTCTGCGCTTTTGCGTCTCTGCGTTTAAACTAACTCTTCTTCTTATAACTCACCACCGCCCAGACATTGAACACGAGGGCGAAGCCGCAGAGCCAGCCGAACGGGGAAAGCATCTCGGCGAAACCGCTTCCTTTCAGGTAAACAAGGCGCATCGCCCCGGCGAAATACTGCAACGGATTAATGGCAGTGGCACGCTGCATCCACAGGGGCATACTCTCCACGGGCGTGAAGAGCCCCGACGTCAGCATCATGATTACCAGAAAGAAAAACATCACGAACATCGCCTGTTGCATCGTGTCGGAATAGTTCGAGATGACCATGCCAATGCCGGTCGTTACAAATACGTAGACAAGTGTAAAAAGAAGGATGGTTAGCAAGTTCCCCGCGGGCGCTACACCGTGCACCAGCCATCCGAAGGTCATTCCGAAGGCGAGGGCGATGAAACCGATAATCCAATTGGGCATCAGCTTGGCGAGAATAAACAGACGCTTCGACACGGGCGACACATTGATTTGCTCGATAGTTCCCGCTTCCTTCTCGCCCACGATGTTGAGGGCGGTCAAGGCGCACCCCAGTATGGTGAGCAACATCATAATCAGTCCGGGCACCATGAAAACCTTATACTCTAATTCGGGATTGAAGCGGTAACGGATGCGCACATCAGGCAGAAGCTCGGCGACCGCCGAGGTATTCGCCCCGCCCGAAAGCGGACGTATCTCCTGATTATAATCCCTAACGACCGACGCGAGGTATTGCGCCCCCAACGCTCCCC
>CASFRN010000096.1 GCA_949296855.1 uncultured Bacteroides sp.
CCCCCGTCCGCTCCCCATCCCCCCGGAAGGAAGACAGGTGATTCGTTCTGACAAGAAATCATTCATCAAAATGTTGCATCAACTGCCTTTATTGAAATCACGGCTCTTTCATTTAACCGTTGATAGAGATGCATCCTTCCTCCACCCACTTCCTACGGGAAGCGGGAGAATTTGTCTACTTGACACCTAATATGTTACAAGTATGTTAAAGCTATAATTTATTTCATTATTGAGCCAACATACGCATTATTCCGGTAAAGTTCATAGAAAGTTCTCCGATAAGTTCAGCCGTACCCTTTGCCTTGTCGGAGAGCTTCCGTCTTTTGCCTTTCCATATAGAAAGGATTGACAGTACCAACCTTTGTATCGTGTCGAGGTTTCTGGCCGCTCTTGCGCTTTTCCGCTTTATGAAGTCCTGTCTCAGATTGCGGTCAAGGTCCCAATGCATGGTTTCAATAGCCCAATGTTTCCTTGCTATTGTATCCAGCTGCTTTGCACTGCCGTTGAAGCTTGTGACATAGAACCTGCGCTCGGAAGATTTCTGCCCGTTGGACTTTCTTTCCGTGTCCGTCCGTATTTCGATAACCGTCAGATTTCCGTTCCACTTTTCCCTGTCGGCAATCAGGTCCTCTCCACGGAAGACCCGGCATACCCTGGTCTCTATCCTGCCATGTTCCAGGAAGGGGCCTTCCGAGTAAACATCCACAGGTTCGGTAACCTCGACCTTGTCTTCAATTCCATACCGCAGAGTCCTTTGGTTGGCTTTCAGCTCGATGAGAAAGTCACCGCCCTTTTCCCGGATTTTGTCTATGATGGTTTTTTGGAAGAACATGGCATCCGCCGTGACGATGTTTCCCGACACGTCTATCTTGTCCAGCAGCCTGGGGACGGCTGTTATCTCGTTGCTTTTCTCCCGGCACATATCCGTGGCAAGGGTAATCCCTCCTCCTAGAGAATAGGCGGACACGATATCAGGATTACGTCCGTTTTCAAGCACTGTCCCCCGCATCGCCTTGCCGTCAATGCTGATGATATCGCTTGCAAAACCGACAAGCTCATCATGGAAAGCGACGGCAAACTCTGACATGCGGTTAGACATGGCTTCGTCATCGATATGTTTGAATATACGGCAGAGGGTGGGTTCGGACGGCACGCCGTGCAACAGCAGCCCTAAAGCCCGGAAGCGTTTCAGGTAGCGGTTGCCAAACCTGATTATGTCGGCTCTTGTCACGCACTTGCCCATCCGTCCGAGTATCACAAGCAGAAGAACATCTTCCAGCTTATGCCTGTGGTTCCCCTTGCCTGTCCTGCGATAGTCCGGTACTGATTTTGCAAATTCTCTCAGGTGTTTCATTATGCTGCCACAAGGGCAGGTCGCATGTTTCTTTTTTAGTTTATTATATGCGCAAAATGTTGCAAATCAGGAAAATAAATCGTATTTTCGCACGGCGAAAATGAAGGCGGAAAATCAAAAAAGCAACCTCTGTCGCATTTGATTTCCGCCTCTAAAAAACATTTTTATGAACGATAAAAAGAAACACCGAAAGCGGTGCTTCTTGCATCGCTATGCGCAAAAATAATGATTTCTAGAACTATAACAAGGCTTTGTGAGCCTATTTTAAATGAAAGGGCCGTGATAAAAAAGGAAGATTTTCTTACATTTTATTGATTTTTGTTCCGCTGTTCCGATTTTTATGCTATCTTTGCCGACGTAAAAGAATAACAACAATGAGAAATATTGTATTACATCATCACCATCATCCTTACAACGGGCAATAGTTCGGTGGGCGTTGGGTATGTAAATACACGAAGATAAAAAGAAGGCTTGCCGTTCGCACGGTGAGCCTTTTTTAGTTGCACAAAAGAAGAAAATCAAATAAAAAAAGAAGATAAATATGTTACGAATCGCAGTACAGTCGAAAGGACGTCTTTACGACGAAACGATGCTTCTCTTGGAGGAAGCCGGAATTAAATTGAATAGGGGAAAACGCATTTTGCTGCTCTCGGCAAAAGGTTTCCCGGTGGAGGTGTTGTTCTTGCGCGACGACGATATTCCGCAGTCGGTGGCCAATGGC
>CASFRN010000097.1 GCA_949296855.1 uncultured Bacteroides sp.
CTGTATGTCTTTGTCTGGCTCTTCAGGCTGGACTTGAACCAGCGACCCTCTGATTAACAGTCAGATGCTCTAACCGACTGAGCTACTGAAGAATAATAACAATTGTCTGTATGTCTTTGTCTGGCTCTTCAGGCTGGACTTGAACCAGCGACCCTCTGATTAACAGTCAGATGCTCTAACCGACTGAGCTACTGAAGAGTGTTTTTCTTAATTGCGTGGCAAAGGTAGCAGGTTATTTTGAATTATGCAACAACTTTGGCAAAAAAATGTAGCAGGAAGAGCGTTTTTCTTGATTTTCCCGTTAGAAAAAGGTTTAAAGAACTGTAACAACTAAGTAAAGTTAAATGTTTCCTTTGTTCTATAAGTCGAAACGGAATAATGTGTTTCTTTGCATCTTATAAATTATAAAGGACGATTATGAAGATGAAAAGAATACTTTTGAGCGTATGTGTAGTGCTGATGGGCTTGGCTTTTTCCAGCTTTACCGATAAAGAAGACGACCGCAGTTTCCAGATAGCGAAGAATCTGGATATCCTTAATTCTATCTTTAAGGAACTCGACTTGTTTTATGTCGATACGCTTGATGTGGAAAAAGTGATTCAGAACGGTGTGAACGGGATGTTGGCGTTGACCGACCCTTATACGGAGTATTATCCCGAAGAGGAAGTGAGCAGCCTGAAGGAAATGATAACCGGAAAGTATGGAGGCATCGGGGCGGTTATCCGTTATTACGAGAAGAAAGACCGTATTGCCGTGATTGAACCGGTAGAAGGTATGCCGGCGGCAGAATCGGGAGTGAAGGCGGGCGATGTTATACTCTCGATAGGCGGAAAAGAAATGACACGTGACGGGATGAAACCGCAGGATTTCTTGGAGAAGGTAAGCAATGCGTTGCGTGGCGAGCCGGGCACTTCGTTTATTCTGAGAGTGCTTCGTCCTTTGAAGAACGACAGTACGGTGATGGAATTTAAATTGACCCGTAAGAATATCCGCAACAATCCGGTGCCTTATTACGGAATGGTGCAGGATAGCGTCGGTTATTTGGCGCTTTCCAGCTTTACCGATAATTGTGCCAAGGACGTGAAGAAAGCTTTTATTGAACTGAAGGAAAAAGGGGCAAAGGCTTTGATATTTGACGTGCGCGACAATGGCGGAGGCTCGTTGCAAGAAGCGGTAGACATCATCAATCTGTTTGTGCCGAAAGGGAAAGAGATTGTCGTGACTAAGGGGAAGCTCCGTCAGGCGGCAGGCTCGTTTAAGACGACAAGCGAACCGATAGATACCCGGATACCGCTTGCCGTGTTGGTAAACAGCAATACGGCTTCGGCTTCCGAAATCTTAAGCGGGTCGCTTCAGGATTTAGACCGTGCGGTAGTTGTCGGTACGCGTACTTATGGGAAAGGATTGGTGCAGACCACCCGCCAGTTGCCTTATAACGGCACGCTGAAAGTCACGACTTCGAAGTATTACATTCCCAGCGGACGCTGCATTCAGGCGATAGATTATGCCAAGAAAAATGCCGACGGCTCGGTAGCGCGTATTCCCGATAGCTTGACCAACGTGTTTCATACCGCGGCGGGGCGTGAGGTGCGCGATGGGGGAGGCATTCGTCCTGATATTGAAGTGAAAGGGGATAAGTTTCCTAATATTTTGTTTTATTTAGTGAATGATGACTTGATATTCGATTATGCCACTCAATATTGTTTGAGTCATTCAGTGCCGGTTTCCGTTGATTCGTTGCACATTACAGATGCCGATTATGCTGATTTCAAGAAAATGGTGAAGGAAGCAGACTTTACGTACGACCGGCAGAGTGAACAACTGCTGAAGACATTGAAGGAAGTGGCTGAATTCGAAGGGTATATGGAAGGCGCTTCGGATGAGTTTAAAGCGCTTGAACAGAAGCTGAACCATAACCTTGACCGTGACTTGGACTATTTTGCCAAACCGATAAAGGAACAGATAGCCGAGGAGATAGCTACCCGTTATTTCTACCAGCGGGGAGCCGTGATGCAACGCTTAAAGGATGACGCCGACTTGAAAAAGGCCATCGAGGTGCTGACTTCGCCTGTTGAGTACCGGAAAATCCTTTCGGTTTCGGGAAATTGATTGGGAAAATTGAAATTTTTTACCTGTAGCTGTATGATAATAGCGAAAAGTTTGCTATTTTTGTAGGCGGTAAATTAGTAATCACATCAAGTTAATTATCATGGAAAACGAAAATAAGAACAATCCGGATCAGTTGCAAATCGAACTGAAAGAGGAAGTGGCTCAAGGTACATATGCTAATTTGGCTATCATTACTCATTCTACTTCCGAGTTTATTGTCGATTTTGTACGTATCATGCCGGGGCTTCCGAAAGCAGGCGTACAGTCGCGTATCGTGATGACTCCCGAAAATGCCAAACGGCTTATGTTTGCCCTGCAAGATAATATTGTGAAGTATGAAAAGAATTTCGGAACAATCCAAATGCCTGAACAGCAACGGAACAGTAAGACTTTTATCCCGCCTTTGAGCGATTTCAAGGGTGAAGCGTAAAAAAAACGTCAGCGCACTTAGAACTTAGATACAAATCCGGCTCGAATCGCGGTGAACTTTGATAGGTTTGCGTGGTTTGAGCCGGTCTTTTTTTGCAAGAAGGGGATGGCTCTATAATTATAAGGGCAAAAAATCCTTGGACATATCTCCCGACATATCCAAGGATACATGTTTTAGTAACCTATTTAGAAATTAATGAAAAGCCTTACTCCTTAATTATGTGTAAGCTTTAAGTAGTAAATTAATGGAAAAAAATCTCTTTATTCGGTTATCCCTTCTGTAGTCATCCGGATGCGTTTGATGGTGCCGTCTTCGTTATAGAAAAGACGGTCAATGCATATTGCACGGCGGAAACCGCACCCGTCTGGATTGATGCTTCCGTTGTGATAGATGAAATACGATTGGCCTTTAAAGTCGATGATAGCTTGGTGGTTGGTGTTCGAGTTGCCCGCTATCTCGTTCAGGATGCCTTTGTATTCCCACGGGCCATTGATGTTGCGGCTCATGGCGTAACAGATTTTTTCGGGGAATTCCGAAGCGAACGACAGGTAATACCAGCCGTCGTGCTTGTGTATCCACGGCGCTTCGGTGAATCGGGGCAACTGGATAGGCATAATCGGACCGTCCAGTTCAATCATGTTTTCTTTCAGCTTCGCGTAATAGCATTGCGTATTGCCCCAAAAGAGGTAGGCTTGTCCGTCATCGTCTATATAAACGGTAGGGTCGATGTCATCCCAGCGGATGGAGGTGTATTCGGTAGTCATGTCGTTGGTGATGAGTGCCGAACCGCGTGCGTCCTTGAACGGGCCGAGAGGCGAGTCGCCTACAGCTACGCCGATGGACTTGCCGGGGATGGTGGCGTGTTCTACCGTCACGTACCAATAGAATTTTCCGTTGCGTTCGATGACCTGGCTTGCCCACGCTTCACCCTTTGCCCACTTGAAGTCTTTTGCCTTTAGGGTATAAGCGTGTTCGGTGAATGTCTTCATGTCGGTGGTCGACAAGATGCACCATTCGTTCATCAGGTAATATTGTCCGGGAGGCGGGCATTCGTCGTGTCCCGCATATATATATACGGTACCGTCGTGAACCAGTGCTGCGGGGTCGCCCAAGTATTTGTAGCTTACAATCGGGTTGCCCGACGCTACGAATGTCGTGTCTTTTTCTGCGGCAAAGCCCGGAAGGCTGCCGAGGCACAGCAGACATGCTAAAAGTGCCGCATGGATTTGTCGATACATGTTTCTCATTTTATAGGGTTTGAAATTAACTTGACAGTGCAAAGTTAGGGATGTCTTTTGGTCTTTGGGTGGATATTTACTTTTTTCGGGTGGACGTTTGGCGAACGTCGGAATAAATTGATGTGGAATTTATGGATTCAAAAGCAGAAGGAGGATTTTTAGCCTTTTTCAGGTGGATTTTGAACTTTATTCATTTCTTTTCTTGCCGGTCGTTTGTCTTCGTTGGTAGAAATCTGTAAATTTGTGCATTGTATTTTGAAGATAAACAAGAAGAAATTCCGCTTACATGAAGACACAACGTTGGGTATGGCTTTTGTTTGCCTGTATTGTTTTAGGAGTTTTTCCTGCCGTTTCGCAAGATAGAGGAGGAAATTATTTGTTTACACATCTGACGATGGACGACGGTCTGCCCAGAAATTACGTGGAAGACCTGATGAAAGACAGCCGTGGGTTCTTGTGGGTATCTACGGGAGGGAGTGGCGTGACCCGTTACGATGGTTACGATTTCATTACTTTCAATACGTTTGCGGGAGATGTGCGGTTGAAGAACAATGTGGTCGTGAAAATGTGTGAAGACCGCTTCGGACGTATCTGGATTGCGGGCGCTCAGGGAATAGACTTGCTTGATGTGCAAAGCTTGGAGCCGGTCGATTCGCAACGGTTAGGGGATAAATTCGCTTCCGATATGTTCCGTGCGGTAGCCTTTGTTTATTGTTCTTCGGCTGGCAATGTGTGGGTCGGGGCAGACAAGGCACTCTATAAGGTGTCTTTTTCGGGCGATGGGAAGGTGAAGGAAATAGTCCGGATATGCGATTTGTTTTTGTATAACCGCAGTCTGGCGTTTTGTGAAGCCGACGGTTATATTTGGTTTGATTATTTAGGGACGTTGTCGGTAATCAAGGAAAGCGTGGCTGCACCGCAAAAGCCGGTTCCGGTTTTTTCCGAGTCCGTTGTTCCTGAAGGTTGCGTGATGCAGTGTCTTTTCCCTTGGCAAAATGATTTGTGGATTGGCACAAACATCGGCTTGTATCGGTATAATGTCAGTACACGTACCTTGAAGTCTTATTTCACCAATGAACGCGATTTGTATTCCTTGTCTCAGAATTATATTACAGACATCAATCTGGCTCCGGACGGAACATTGGTGGTTGGCACCTTGAAAGGGCTGAACTTGTATAATGCCGTGACCGATAATTTTACACGCATCCAGCAGTCGGGGCTAAACGGAGGCGGCGGGTTGAATTGTAATTTCATTAATTGCTTGCTTTCCGATGAAGAAATGCTTTGGATAGGGACAGAAGTGGGAGGCTTGAATAAAATGTTTATCTCCCGGCTGCAGATACAAAACTATTTGCATTCGGCGGAAGAAGCAGGCAGCCTTTCGGGTAATTTGGTGAATGCCATTTTAGAAGAACCCGACGGTGCGCTTTGGGTAGGGACCGTTGAGGAAGGGTTGAATCTCCGTCGGGCAGGCAAACGGGATTTTGAGCATTACACGACTTCCGCTCCCGCTCATTTGAGCCATAATTCGGTCAGTGCGTTAGCTTCTGACGGGAAAGGCCGCGTCTATGTCGGCACGTGGGGTGGCGGGCTTGGATGGGTGAACGGAAACAATTCGTCCAATAAGGCGTTTCATCCTGTTTTATCGGCAGGGAAGCCTGAATTGGCTCAGGCATTTGTCAGTGTGTTGCTTTACGATCGGTTAAACAATTTGTTGTGGATAGGTACGAATGATAATATATGGGTGTACGATCCGGTTTCGGAAAAGGTGACCGACCCGTTCCATGGCAAGCGCCGCGGAAATGTTTATGGTTCGTTAGGCGGTTGCATTACCAGTGACGGGACTTTGTGGATGGGGGCTACATCGGGATTGTATCGGGTGGATTTGCATACATACGCGAATGATTCGTTGGACTATACGTTATACGGCCATAAATTGGACGACCCGTCCGAAACGATACCCGAACGCATCACTTCTGTTTCGCCCGGTAAGGATGGATGTGTATGGGTTGCAACGAATGGAAACGGCTTTTATCGGGTGACGAAAACAGGCCACGGTTATCATTTCAAGGCATATCGGACTGAGGACGGTTTGATAAACAACAGTGTGATCGGCGTGTGGGAGGATAAGGATGGTTATGTCTGGTTGACTACAAACAACGGTTTGTCGCGGTTTAACCCGAAAGACGATTCGTTTCAGAATTATACGAAACACGACGGCTTGCTCAGCAACCAGTTTTATTGGAACGCAATCGGAGGTTCGAAGGACGGCGACTTGTATGTGGGCAGCACGAATGGGTTTTCGGAAATCCGTTTCGTGCCTCGTGCCGAAGCGGACAAGACTTATCCGTTGGCATTTACCGGCGTGTCCTGCTTCGACTATCCTCTTCCGTTTTTAGATAATCAGGTAAGCATTCACGAGCGCGATAAACGGTTGACGGTGCGTTTCGCTTCGTTGGACTACAATCCTTCTGCATTGGCGTGTTATTCGTATCGGTTGAAAGGATTCGACGACAAGTGGATTACGATGCCTGCCAATCAGCATACGGTATCGTACACCAATTTGCGTCCGGGAAAGTATATGTTCGAGTTGCGTTATGCTTCGGACGGGAAAAATTTCACTTCTTCTGCCCAAGCGTTGGCTATCGAGGTAACACCTTATTTTTATAAGACGGTTTGGTTCGAATTGTTGGTGGTGCTGGTGCTGATTGCTGCGGTTTGTTGGCGTTTTCATGCCATGAAGAGTCAGCAGAAATTGCTGCATAGCATGGTAGAAGAGCGTACACGGAAATTGGAAGAACAGAAACAGCTTTTGTCTGGCCAAAAGGAGGAGCTTGCGCGTCAGAACAGGTTGTTGAAGGAATCGAACGAAAAGATCACCAGTCAAAGGAACAAGATATTGGAAATGTCGCGTAAAGTGGAAGAACTGACTGTTGACAAATTGGCTTTCTTCACCAACATTACGCATGAGTTCCGTACGCCTCTTACGCTGATAGTCGGCCCGATAGAGCGGGCGCTTAAGTTGAGTTACAATCCGCAGGTTATCGAGCAGTTGCGGTTGGTAGACCGGAATTCGAAATACTTGCTGTCGCTGATAAACCAATTGATGGATTTCCGTAAAGTAGAAGAAGGACGCATGAAAATCATTCCTAATTACGGCAATTTACGCCGCTTTTTGGAAGAGTTCACCCCTTCGTTTGCCGATTATTCTCAGGCTCGCGGCATTGATTTCCGTTGTTATGTCCGTTTGCAGAATCCGTTTATGATGTATGCCGAAGATGCTTTGCGCAAGCTTCTGACCAATCTTATCAGTAATGCCATGAAGTTCACGCCGAAGGGCGGGCGCGTATCGGTCTATGTAGCGGTGTTGAAAACGGATGGCGGCGAGAAGCTTTTCTTGTCTGTCCACGATACGGGGAAGGGGATTCCAGAAGAAGACATCAACCGTATTTTCAACCGTTTCTATCAAGCGGATAATCAAGACCAGGCATCCGTTAGCGGACAGAGCGGGACGGGCATCGGGTTGTATCTTTGCCGTAAACTGGTGAATTTGCTGTCTGGGGAAATAGGTGCGAAGAACAATGTGTCGGGCGGCTCTACTTTCTATGTCCTGTTGCCTGTAGTGCGAGGTGAAAATAAAGAGGAGGTTCAGGAGGTGACCGAGGAAATCCGTCCGGAACTGTTGCGTAACAGCAAGATGACCATGTTGGTGGTGGAGGACAATAAGGACATGCGTGATTATACCCGCTCTATCTTGCGTGAATATTATAATGTATTAGAGGCTTCCGAAGGTGAGGAAGCGCTTCGGGTGCTGAAAGCGTATAACGTTGACTTTATTATCAGCGACTTGATGATGCCCGTGATGGACGGGGTGGAACTGTTGCGCCGGGTGCGGAGCGATTTTTCTATATCGCATATTCCTTTCCTGATGCTTACCGCCAAGACTTCGGACGAAGCTCGGTTCGAAAGCTATAAGATGGGTGCGGACGCTTATTTGCTTAAACCTTTCGACGAGAATATGCTGTTGGCTCGCATAGCCAGCATATTGGAAAACCGCCGCCGTTTCCAGCAACGGTTTTCTATCGACATGAATGCCGATTCGCTGGAATTGTCGGAAGAAAATTCGGGTGACAAGAAGTTCTTGGAGAGAGCTATGCGGGTAGTGAAAGAGAATTATAAGAATCCGGACTTTGAGGTAGGGGATTTCATCAATGAGATGGGTATCAGTAAGAGTCTGCTAAACAAGAAGATGCAGAGCTTGACCGGTCAGTCTGCAGGGCAATTTATTCGGAATTACCGTCTGAATTTGGCGCGTGAACTGCTGTTGAAAAATAAAGTGAACCGCACGATGAATATTTCGGAGATAGCTTATGCCGTGGGCTTTAATGACCCGAAATACTTTACCCGTTGTTTCACGAAACACTTCAATGTTACGCCAAGTAGTCTGATGGAGGGTTGATTGGGGTAGACTCTCCACCTGAAAGATACGTTTGTCCACCTTGTTTTGTGTTTGTTTTTGCAGTTTTGCAATATTCTTACAAGCAAGGTGGACATCATTATTTATCAAGATATAAAACTATAAGCGTATGAAGAAAGCTATTTTATTGGCCATGCTTTTAGGTTTAGCATGGGATGGCTTCGCCCAACAGCCGCAGGTTACCGGCAATCCGTTCGTTCACGATCCGGTGATGGCGAAGCAAGGTGATACTTTTTATTTGTTTGCTACAGGCGAAGGAGTATCTGTCATGTCTTCTAAGGATTTGAAGACTTGGAAGTTTGAGAAACCCGTGTTTGCCGAAGCTCCCCAGTGGGCGGTGGAGGCTGTAAAGGGATATAAAGGCCATACATGGGCGCCCGATATCATTTATCACAACGGGCAGTATCATTTGTTTTATTCTTGTTCGGCTTTTGGCAAGAATACTTCTGCTATCGGTCATGCTACGAATCCGACCCTTGACCCCGCTGACCCGAATTTCAAATGGACCGATCATGGGAAGATTATCCAGTCGGTACCCTATCGGGATATGTGGAATGCGATAGACCCCAATATCATTATCGACGAGAACGGTACGCCATGGATGAGTTTCGGCTCTTTCTGGGATGGCATTAAGATGGTAAAATTAACCGATGACATGATGCAGGTAGCACAACCCGAAGAATGGCATTCGCTTTGCCGCCGCGAACGTTCGTTTGAATTGGATGATGATGATCCGGGCGACGGTGCGGTAGAAGCTCCATTTATTATGAAACACGGGGATTATTATTATCTCTTTGTTTCGTTCGACTATTGTTGCCGGGGCAAGGACAGTACCTATAAGGTGGTGGTAGGACGTTCGAAATCAGCAATCGGCCCTTATGTAGATAAGGAAGGTAGACCGATGGCAAAAGGCGGAGGTTCGTTGGTGATAGAAGGAAATGCTGATTATGCAGGCATCGGACATAATTCCGCTTATCATTTTGACGGAAAAGATTATTTCCTTTGTCATGCTTATTCCGTAGCTGAGGACGGTGCGCCCAAACTTTTCATCCGTGAAATGACATGGACTCCCGATGGTTGGCCCGTAGTGAATTATTGAATTTTGTCAAACGCAGAGACGCAAAAGCGCAGAGTTTTTGCGTCTCTGCGTTTGATAATAAATTATTCGGTATCTTTCGCAATCAGTTCCAATAGCTTTTCTACCGCTTGCTCTTCGGGAATGTTCTTTTCGATGCATTCTTTCTTGCGGTAAAGGCTGATTTTGCCTCTTCCGGCACCTACATAGCCATAGTCGGCATCTGCCATTTCGCCCGGACCGTTTACGATGCACCCCATGATACCTATCTTCAAGCCTTTCAGGTGAGAGGTAGCAGCCTTGATACGGGCAATGGTTGCCTCTAAGTCGTAGAGTGTGCGTCCGCATCCTGGGCAAGAAATGTATTCGGTTTTCGAAGTCCGCAGGCGTCCTGCCTGTAGGATGCCGAATGCCGTTTCGTCTATCTTGGTGTCGGGAATCGCGTCACCGTTATTGTAGAGCAAAATACCGTCGCACAAACCGTCGATGATTAATGCACCCATATCGGTAGCAGCTTTCAATTGGAAGTCTTCGATGTCGGTTTCTTGGTAGAACTGGAAGAAGACCAACGGATTCTTCAGCCCTAATGCCATCAGTTGGTGGGCTAAGCCGCGGAACTCGCCCAAGCGGTTCACATGGTTGCTCTGTGCGATGATGACGGTTTCCGGATGGCGGCGCAGGCAGGCAATGGCTTCTTCATCTAATGTCATATAAGTAAGGAAGAGGAATTTCCGTTCCGCCTGGCTGAAATGAAGCTCAATCAGTTGTTTGTGGCTGAATGCCGGATACGTGCCTTCGCTTCCGTCCCAGCGGTTAGCGTCTACGATGTAGCCGATGCCCGGCTGGCGTTCTTCGGGCAAGGTCTGCCCGCAATAGATA